>JAISWA010000231.1 GCA_031271275.1 Clostridiales bacterium
CATCGGCAGTACGACGCACAGGGCGACACACAGGGCGGTGATGATTTGTTTCTTGAGACGGCTCATAAAAGTCCTCCTGAAAAGTAAACGGCATGACAATCATTAACCCGCGCGTCCACAAAAAAAGCCGCCGTAAAACAGCGGGCCTGCGGGCGGTTCCGCAGGACTATAGCACTTCAAAATTTAGCCGTCAACATAAATACTTCTGTTTTGTTGACATTTTCACCGGCATTTCATATAAAAGGTTCATCCGTCGTGTTTTTGCGTAGGGTTTTGACCCTTGCGGTGTCGTGGGCAATGCCTTCCGATATGCCAAACACAACGGATTCAGATACGCGGCAACGCGCATCCACGCATGACGCGCCGGAGACGCTGCTCTCCGCACCGCAAAGAGCGGGCTGTTCAACATTATGGGCTCAAAATCCATACTGTCCTTCTTAAAAAATTGATGACGCGTGAACGTCCCCGCCGTGCGGAAATTTCGCGCGGCAGCGCGGCGATAGGCCTGCGATAAACCGGATACCGAAATTCAACGCCCGCCTCATGCCCGCCGATTGCGGCGGAAACCGGGCGGGGCGCGGCGACAGCAAAACCGCGCTTCGCGGTAAGTTTCTAAAGGTTTATCCCCCGAGCGCCGCGCGGGCGTCGGCGCGGATTCAAAACGGATGCGTCAGCGCACAATACGCCATGGGAGGGCTATATGAAAATCATCGTCAAAGAAAGCGAGCGCGGGTTTCTTTTTAAAAACGGAAAATTTCAGCGTATGCTTGAACCCGGAAAGTATTATGTAAAATCTTTTCTGGGGGAAACCTTTTTCGCGACGCCGGTGGACCGGGCAGTGAAACTGAAAGATATTGATATAAACGTTTTGCTTCGGGATGAAAATTTCGCCAAAAGCGTGACGAAAGCGGAAGTTCCGGATGTGCATTTCGCGCTGCATTTTGAGGATGGGCGGGTTATTGACGCGTTAAGTGCCGGTACCTATTTTTTTTGGAATATATTTCACACGCACACCTTTCAGATAATCGACATCAGCAAGCCGCGATGCGAACTCCCGAGGGAACTTATGTCCGTTATTCCGGCGGCGTTTTATCATCAGTTCGAAGTGCCTGAGGGGGAAACCGGGCTGCTTTTCTTTGACGGCACGTTTCAGGAAAAACTTTCAAACGGAACCCACTTCTTCTGGAACGGCGCGGTAAAAGTCAGTTGTCAGTTGGTGGATCTGCGCACGCAGCCGCTTGAAATTAACGGCCAGGAAATTCTGACCGCGGACAAAGTCACACTGCGATTGAATTTCGTCTGTACTTACCGTATCGTTGACGCGGTAAAAATTTGCAATACATTAAAAGACTACCGGGAGCAAATTTATGTGTTGACGCAGCTCGCGCTGAGGGAATACATCGGGCGCTTAAAATTTGATGAGCTGCTAGAGCAGAAAGACAGCATCGCCCACTTTATATTGGGGAGATTACAGGAAAAACAAGACAGTCTGTTTATCACTTTTTTGTCGGCGGGGCTTAAAGATATCATCCTCCCGGGTGAAATACGCGATATCATGAACATGGTGCTGATTGCCGAAAAGAACGCGCAGGCCAACGTAATTTCCCGCCGGGAAGAGGTCGCTTCCACCCGGAGCCTGCTTAACACCGCCAAGCTTATGGAAGAAAACACTACGCTCTACAAGCTAAAGGAACTTGAATACTTGGAAAAGATATGCGACAAGGTCGGGAACATCTCTGTGGGGAACGGGAATTTGCTCGGGCAGCTCAGCGAATTGATCGGTCGAAATAATTGACCCCGGGACGTTTGTTCATCCGCGCTGCCATTGTGGACGCGGCGTGGTTTTTATGGCTGTACGGCGTCGCCGCGTTCCCGGTGTACTTAGCGTACCGCAGCGTTACGCCGCTGCTCGCGCTGCTTGCGCTTTTGGCTCCCTATGTTTTGTTCGCGTGGTTCCGCAAGGTGTGCAAAAACTTATTTTTCTTTGCGCTTTCCCATCTTTCCGCCGCGGCGGGGACGTTCGCGCTGCTTTATATTTCTCCCGCCCGGGGTTGGCTGTTTAACATTGCGGGAATAGGCGGCGTCAATGTTTTTCTGGTATTTTCCGCGCTGTTTCTGGCGGCGGCGTTTCTGCGCTCCTTCCGTACAAGATTAATGCCCGCCCAGCGGTTTCTGGACAGTCCCGCCCGGTACGCCCCCGAGCACTACAACCCCGTTCCGGAAGATTCCGCCGACGATTACGCGCCGGACTACCATTCCGGCACGGCGGTGTTTTTCACGATCACGCTAATCGGGGCGTGTTTGACGTGCGAATACCATTCCGCGCCCGTGATGGCGCGTATCGCCGCGCTTGACGCCATGACGCTGCTCATCCTGCTGTTCGTGTTCGAACATCTCCATAACGTGGACGGTTCCCTGTCTATTATCGGGAACCCGAAATCGCAGCCGGTTTTCAGTATTTTAAAATTCAACAACCAGTTAATCGCGGCGGTCGCCGGGCTGATGTTCGCGGCGGCGGTGGCGGCGGTGGCGTTGGGGCTGGATAGGTATGTGCTTTCGCTGCTCACGAAGTTGGGAAACGGGCTGCTTTGGCTGCTGCGGAAAATTTTCAGCGGGAAGGGGGCGGCGTTAACGGAGACGGAAATTTTGCCCTTCGCGCCGGAAATGCCGCCGCAAACGCCCATGTCGGAAAACCCCTACGCCGCCGAAGAACCGTGGCTCTTTTGGGAAATTCTCAGCCGGGTTTTATACGTCGCCGGGGTGCTGCTGTTAATCGGAGGGGCAATCGGTATTGCGGTGTACGCGGTCTACCGGATGAACAAGCTGTTTAACCAGAAAATCTCAAGCAACGAGGCGGGCGATACTTCCGAGTCGCTGTTTCCCGACGCGGTTGAGAGGATGCGCAAGCGCTTTTTCACGCGGGAAAGAAAGCCCGCCAACCGCGTGCGACGGGCTTTTTACAAAAAGGTGCGCAAATACATGGCGGACGGGAAATATCCGCCCGCAAAGCGCTGTCTCCCCACCGACACCGCGTTGGAAATGGCGGCAAAAATAAAAGCGTCGGAGGATATCGACGCTTTGGCGGTGAGTTATCAAAAAGAGCGCTATAGCGAATCATGATGAATGCTGTCATTCTGAGCGAAGCGAAGAATCCGCCCGCACGGAAGATTTCCCTACCGCTTCGACCCAATAAAGAACAGCGCGATGGTTCCCGGTCCCGTATGCGCCCCAATGACCGGCCCGATATAATTGATTTTAACTTCGCGGGGCCCGAGCCGGGTAACAATCAGATTGGCGAGTTTTTCCGCCCTTTCCTGCGCGTCGCTGTGGCTGATAAACACGACCTGGTCTTTCGGCGGCAGCAGCGTTTCTTCCATCCGCGAAACCATATAGTCCATCACATTGTTCCAACCGCGCACTTTTTCCACGGGGATCAAACGCCCCTCGTCATCCACATGGATGATGGGCTTGATGTTCAAAATGGTCCCGAAAAACGCCGACGCTCCGGACACGCGCCCGCCGCGCCGCAGGTGGTTCAAGTCGTCCACCCCCACCCACATGCACAGCTTCAAAAAAATGCCCTTGATATAATCCGCCGTTTCTTCCAGCGTTTTCCCTTCGCCCCGGGCTTTCGCCGCGTAATACGCGAGCATTCCCTGCCCCATCGACGCGGCGAGGGTGTCGATCATGATCAGCTTTCTTCCGGGGAATTCCTTTTCAAGGGTTTCCGCCGCCATCTTGCTTTGCCCGAAGCTGCTGCTCATTCCGGTGGAAAGGCAAAGGTACAGGATGTCTTTCCCTTCCCGCACATGCGGCGTGAACGCGTCGATATAACGCTGCCCGGTGACCAGTGAAGTGCTCGCGGTCTTGCCGGCGCGCAGCGCGTCGTAATAATCCCGCGCGGAAAGCTCGCGGTAGTCCAGGTAGTTGCGGTACTCCTTACCGTCGAGGTTGAAGATGTAGGGGATGATGACCAGTCCCAACGAGTCGGCGAACTCCTGCGTCAAATCGGTGGTCGAGTCGGTGACGATAACAAAATCATTGCCCATCGTAAACACATCCTGTTCATCGGGAAATTAGAATCCACGTGCGCCGCCATTATAAACCAATCGGCGGGGGTTGGGCAAATGAATGAATGGAATACAAACCTTTCGTAATAGCCTTAATGGCATTATATACCGCTTGCAGCGAAAAACTGCCGCCCCCTTTTATATACGTCCCTCATCGCGAATGAATCAACTCGCTCGTTCCTGTTATGCTACGCTCACACGTCACTCGCCAAGTTGTTCCTTCGCTTGGGGCAAGCGCCAAGAAAGGGGCATTTGCCGAGTTTGTATGCTATAATCGCGGCAAGTCTTTTCATCCGGAGAAAATTTTGAAGAAAAACATTTTTAAAACCTGCGCGGGTATTCTTGTGTTCGTTGTATCGTCACTGTGCCTTTGCGCATGTGTCCCAAGCGAACAAAAATACCGGGCGGAGTTTTACGGGCTGTTCGACACGGAAGCGGTGCTGACCGGTTACGCGGAAAGCGAAGCCGCGTTCGCCCGCCGCGCGGAAAATGTACGCGCCCGGTTGGAGGAACTGCACCGGCTTTTTGATATTTATCATTCCTATGAAAATGTAAACAACCTGTACACCGTAAACGAAAGCGCCGGAAAGTCTCCGGTCAAGGTGGACGGGGAAATCATCGGCTTGCTGAAACGGGCGCGGGAAGGGTACGAACTGACCGGAGGCAAGGTCAACGCGGCGATGGGCGCGGTGCTTTCCCTGTGGCACGATTACCGCAGCGCGGGAATTTCCGACCCGGAAAACGCCGCGCTTCCCCCGGCGGACGCGCTTGCGGCAGCGTCGCGGTTAACGGATATGAACGATTTGATGATAGACGAAGCCGAAGGCACGGTTTTTTTACGCGAGCCGGGGATGTCCCTGGACGTGGGGGCGATAGCGAAGGCTTACGCCGCGGACGTCGCGTTAAGCGAGGCGCGGGGTGCGGGGTTCGTTTCCGCGCTTTTAAATATCGGCGGGAATGTGACCGCCGTGGTTCCGCCGGAAGGCGGGCGCGCAAGTTGGAACGTGGGCGTTCAGGACCCGGCGCTGACCGTCACCGGCGGGCGGAATTTTCTGGATATCCTGTCTGTCAGCGAAAATATCACCGTTTCGGGCAGCGGCGCGTATGAGCGGTTTTATACCGTAAACGGTCAAAACTACGGGCACATCATAGACCCGGAAACGCTGTCGCCTGCGCGGCTGCACAGGCAGGTGACGGTGCTGCACAAAGACGCGTGGCTCGCGGACACGCTTTCGACGGCGCTGTTCCTGCTGCCCTATGACGAAGGGTTGAAACTCGCGGAAGAAAATAACGCCCAAGCGCTGTGGATTACGTTGGACGGCGAATGGCTTTACACGGAAGGCTACGCGAGGGTGTCCAAGGAGGCGGGGAAGCCATGAGGCAACCGCTGTCAGCCATTGAAACAGGCGCTTCGACCGCCGCGAACCATCGCCCGTTCGTTCATAAAAAAGATATCGCCCTGTTTGGCGCGTTGGTTTTTGCCGCGCTTTTGGCGTATCTTTTTTTTGTGCGGCCGGAGCGTAACATAGGCGCAGTTTACGGGCAAATCGCGGTGGACGGGCGGGTGGTAAAAAATTTTGCGCTTACGGCGGACAATATATTTTCGATTGAACAGAACCCGCATTTACGCTTCGAAGTTAAAAACGGCGCGGCGGCGTTTATCGCGTCCGACTGCCCGGATAAAATTTGTGTGCGCACGGGCTTTTTAAGCCGCGCCGGGCAAACGGCGGTCTGCCTGCCCAACAAGGTTTCGCTGAGGATTGTGGGCGCGGGTGAACCGGACGAAGCGGACGCGGCGGTGAGGTAGGGTATGAGCATAAAAAAAATAACCCGCCTCGGTGTCATGCTCGCGATGGTTATCGCCCTTTCCATCCTTGAGAACATGCTGCCGCCGCTGCCGCTGCTGCCGCCGAACGTCAAGCCGGGGCTTTCCAATATTATCACCATGTACTGCGTGTTCTTTACGGGACGGACGCAGGCGCTTTCCCTTAACGTCTTAAAATCCTTTTTTGTTTTCCTGACGCGGGGACCGGTCGCCGGGCTGCTCAGCCTCTGCGGCGGAATGCTTTCCGTCTGCGTGGTGATTCTGTTGGTGGTTATTTTTAAGGAAAAAATTTCTTACGCCGCGGTAAGCGTGCTTGGGGCGTGCGCCCACAACTTAGGGCAGTACGCGGCGGTTTCGGCGGTGATGGTTTCGCCGGGCCTCTGGGCGTATTATCTGCCCGCGCTGCTGATTTCGGGCGTAGTCATGGGGACGCTGACCGGCGCGCTGCTTAAAGCCGCGCTTCCGGTGTTGGGGAAGGTGTTTGGGAAATAAGGCTCTTTTTATAGGGTCTACGCTAATATACTGTGATGCCCTGTCTCAAGAAGCAG
>JAISWA010000249.1 GCA_031271275.1 Clostridiales bacterium
CCGCCAAAATTAAAAAAGCCATCGAAAAGAATAAGAGGTTTTGCCAAGATGTCCTTTGAAACAAAGCCGCAGCCCGGTTGTGTCATCGTCCAAAGCGATTTGACCATTCTGCTTGAGACGGACCACCCGCAGTATGAGGACGCGCGGGAATCCCTCGCCATGTTCGCCGAAATGGTGAAAAGCCCCGAGTACATTCATACCTATAAGCTCACCCAGCTTTCCCTTTGGAACGCGGCGTCCGCCGGTATGCTTCCGGAGCAAATCATCGCGGAGCTTAAGCGTTTCGCCAAGCACGAGCCGCCGCAAATCGTCGTCAGCCGCATACGGGACTGGGGCAAACGGTACGGGCGCGTCAAACTAAAAATTGAAAACGGGCGTTTTGTGCTTTGCTGTGACGACGCGTATGTCGCGGCGGAATTGGAAAACACCAAAGGGGTGGCGAAGTTTCTCATCAAAAAACTGGATTCGCTCACCTTTGAAGTGAACCCAGCGCTGCGGGGGCATATTAAGCAGGCGTTGATTTTGGCGGAATACCCTGCCGAAGACCTGGCGGGGTACGGCGAAGCGGCGCGTCTCGCTTTTGAATTAAAAAACATCGCGGGTTCCGGGCTGCCCTTTTCCCTGCGCCCGTATCAGGCGGAAGCGGCGGAACTGTTCCACGCGGGCGGCGCGTCCCACGGCGGCCACGGGGTGGTGGTGCTGCCCTGCGGCGCGGGCAAGACCATCGTGGGCATGGCGGTCATGGCGAAGCTTCAAACCGAAACGCTGATACTTACCACCGCCATCACGGCGGTGCGCCAGTGGATAGCGGAACTTACGGACAAGACCACGCTGACCGCCGGGCAAATCGGCGAATACAGCGGCGAAAAAAAAGAAATCCAACCGGTGACGGTTTCCACCTATCAAATACTCGGCGTGTCGGAAAAGCACCGGGAGCTGATTAACAGCCGCGAATGGGGCCTGATTGTTTACGACGAGGTGCATACCCTGCCCGCCCCGGTGTTCCGGATGACGGCGGAGTTACAGTCCAAGCGGCGGTTGGGGCTTACCGCGACGCTCATACGGGAGGACGGGCTGCAAAGCGACGTGTTTACGCTAATCGGCCCGAAACGCTGCGACGTGCCGTGGAAGGTGTTGGAGAAGAACGGCTTTATCGCCAAAGCCGAATGTTTTGAAATGCGCGTTCCCCTATTGGAAAGTATTCGCATGGATTACGCCGTCGCGGACAAGCGGATGAAATTCCGCATCGCCGCCGAAAACCCGAACAAATTTGAAACCCTGCGGCGGTTGTTGGAGGAGCACAAGGGCAGGCACATTTTGGTCATCGGCTTGTACATCAGCCAGCTCACCGCCGCCGCCGAACTCCTTAACGCGCCGCTTATCACGGGGAAAACCAAAAACGACAAGCGCGACGAGCTGTACCGCCGGTTCCGCGGCGGGGAATTTCCCGTGATTATCGTGTCGAAGGTTGCCAACTACGCCATCGACTTGCCCGACGCCAATGTGGCAATAGAGATAAGCGGCACTTTCGGCTCCCGTCAGGAGGAAGCCCAACGGTTGGGGCGTATTCTGCGGCCCAAGCCGGGCGAAAACCGCGCGTGGTTTTATACGTTGGTCACCTCCGACACGGTGGAGGAAGGCTTCGCCGCCCACCGGCAGTTGTTCCTCGCGGAGCAGGGGTACCCGTACAGCGTGGTGGGGTGAACGATGATTGCGCTTAAAAATATTACAAAGACCTTCCGCGTGGCGAAGCGCCAGGCGGGGTTTGGCCGCGCCGTGAAGGCGCTTTTTTCCCGTGAGTACGAAACGGTCCGCGCGCTGACGGACGTGAGCTTTACGGTAAGCGACGGCGAGATGGTGGGTTATATCGGGCCGAACGGCGCGGGGAAAAGCACCACCGTAAAGATAATGTGCGGGGTGCTTACGCCCGACAGCGGGGCGTGTGAAATTGACGGGCGCGTCCCTTGGAAAAACCGTATCGCCCACGCGCGGGAAATCGGCGTGGTTTTCGGGCAGCGCAGCCAGCTTTGGTGGGACGTTCCGGTAACGGACAGCTTTGCGCTGATACGGGACATTTACAAAGTGGACGGGAAAAAGTATCAAAAAAATTTGGACGAGCTTACCGAACTCCTTGACCTTTCGGAAATTTTAAAAACCCCCGCGCGCAATTTGAGCCTCGGGCAGCGTATGCGCTGCGAAATCGCCGCGTCGCTGCTGCACGCGCCAAAGACTTTATTTCTGGACGAGCCCACCATTGGACTGGACGCGGTTTCCAAACTGGCGGTGCGGCAGTTTATCAAAAGGCTCAACGCCGAAAACGGAACCACCGTCCTGCTCACCACCCACGACATGCAGGACATTGAAGCGCTGACGGAACGCATGATGCTCATCGGCAAGGGCCGCATTCTGTTGGACGGAAGCCTTGCGGAACTTAAAACGCGCTCGCCGGACCCGGCGGCTTCTTCGGAGGAAATAGTCGCGGCGCTGTACAAGGAATACGGCATATGAAAGCGTACCTATCCGTTTTCCGTATGCGCTTTATCGGCGCGCTGCAGTACCGCGCGGCGGCGTTTGGGGGAATCGCGACGCAGTTGGCGTGGGGCGGGATGGAAATTTTGGCGCTTGCCGCGTTTTACCGGGCAAACCCTTCCGCGTTCCCCATGGAATTTTCCCACGCGGTTTCTTATGTGTGGATGCAGCAGGCGTTTTTGACGCTGTTTGTCGTGTGGTCATGGGAAGCCGATATCCTTTCCTCCATATCGGAAGGCTCCATCGCTTACGATTTGGTGCGGCCTGTGGATTTGTACGGGCGTTGGCTCTGCCAGATTATCGGAAGCCGCTTGGCAAAGGCGCTGCTCCGGTGTTCCCCGATTTTGATCGCGGCGTTTATCCTGCCGGAACCTTATGGGATGTCTTTGCCGCCCGGCGCGGGGACGCTGCTTTTGTTTTTCCTTTCCGCGTTTTTATCGTTGGGGGTGGTGGCGGCGTTTTCCATGCTGATTTATATTTCCAATTTTTACACCCTCTCGGCGGCGGGAATCAGGCTGATGGTCGCCTCCCTTGCCGATTTCCTCTCGGGGGCGATTGTTCCGCTTCCGTTTTTTCCGGATAAAATCCGCGCCGCGGCGGAACTGCTCCCCTTCGCGTCCATGCAAAATATGCCGCTGCGGATTTACAGCGGCAATATCGTGGGTCCGGACATTTTCAAAGGAATCGCTTTGCAAATTTTGTGGCTGCTTATTTTGTTTTTTGCGGGACGCGCCGCGATGGGGCGGGCGCTTGGAAAAGTGGTCGTACAGGGGGGCTGACATGCGCTTGTATTTAAAATATTTCGCCATCCATTTAAAAAGCCAGATGCAGTATAAGGTTTCTTTTTTCCTTACCGCGCTCAGTCAGTTTGCGGTTTCGTTCACGGCGTTTCTCGGCGTGTATTTTATGTTCGCGCGGTTTAACGCGGTGGACGGGTTTACCTACGAACAGACGCTTTTGTGTTTCTCGACGATGCTGATGGCGTTTTCGTTGGCGGAAGTCTTTGCCCGTGGCTTTGATTTGTTTCCGCAGATGTTGGGCAGCGGAGAGTTTGACCGGGCTTTGGTCAGGCCGAGGAATATTATTTTTCAAGTGCTTGCCGCGAAAATGGATTTTACGCGGCTTGGCCGGCTGCTGCAAGCGGCGGCGGCGCTTTGCTACGCCATACCCAAAAGCGGCGTGGTTTGGGCATGGGATAAAATTTTTACCCTTTGTGCGATGGTGATTTGCGGAAGCATAGTGTTTTTCAGTTTGTTCCTGATTTACGCCGCGCTTTCTTTTTTTACCGTGGAGGGACTGGAATTTATGAATGTTTTGACGGACGGCGGGCGGGAGTTCGGGCGTTACCCTTTTTCCATTTACGGAGAAAATATTCTGAGGTTCCTGACCTTTGTGGTTCCGCTTGCGCTGTTTCAATATTACCCGCTGCTGTACCTGTTGGACAGGATGCAAAATAAATTTTTCATGTTCACCCCGTGGGTCAGCCTGGTTCTTTTAATACCGGGCTGCGCGTTTTTCCGGTTTGGGCTGAGGCGGTATAAATCCACCGGGTCGTGACGCCTGCTCGCCCCGCCGCTTTCATCGCCGGCGTGTCGCGTTGGGATTCCCGCATACAGGCGCAAAGGCGCGAGGGTCTTGTTTACCGCCCCATAATCCTGTGGTACGCCCAACTGTCATACCGCGCCAATTCCGGCGCCTGCGCCGGGTCAAACACCCGCATT
>JAISWA010000017.1 GCA_031271275.1 Clostridiales bacterium
CAGACAAGGGACAGGGCGAATATTTTCCGGCGGCTTTTGTCGTTTTTGATTATTTCGGTTTCGTTCCGCCTGTCGTAATTCAGCAGCGCGGAAATTTTCATCCGCCGCAATAACCTGCGCCCTTTCAGCAGCGCGAACAGGTAAATCAGCGCGAAATATAAAAGCGTAAGGCCGAGGGCGATGGCCGAAAAGGAAAAATTAAAGCGGTAGGAAATATCAAACATGGCAAGCAGAATCGCCCGCAAAAATTGAAAGAACAGGTTCCCGAGCAGTATGCCCATGGCGAGGGCGGCTCCGCCCAATGTTATGTTTTCCATAAAAAAAAGGCGGGAAACCTGGTTTTGTTCCATGCCGAGCAAAATATACGTGCCCAGTTCCCGGCTGCGTTTAAGCAGCAGGAAGCGCGTGGTGTAATGGACTAACCACCCGACGACGAACACCACGGCGATGCTCGCCATGATGATGACGAACATCAGGTAGTCCATCATTTCGGAAAGCCGTTTGATTTCCGGCGAGTCGATTAGCCCGTTAAAGGCGTAGATTAGCGCCACGGAAAGGGTGACGGTGATTAAATAGACTAAATAATCCCGCGCCTGCCGCTTGGCGTTCCGCAGGGAGAGCTTAAATAACGTCACTGACGTCACCCCCCAACAGCGCAAGCACGTCGAGAATTTCGTGATAAATTTCCGGGCGTTTTTTGTCGCCCCGGCGTAGCTCGTTAAACAGCCTTCCGTCTTTCAGGAACAGCACCCGGGACGCGTAACTGGCGCTGTAGGCGTCGTGGGTGACCATGACGATGGTGGCGGCGGTTTCCCGGTTCATCCGGCTCATGATTTCCAACAGGTTCTTGGACGATTTGGAATCCAACGCGCCGGTGGGCTCGTCCGCCAGAATCAGGCTTTGGTGGTTGACAATCGCCCTTGCGCATGCCGCGCGCTGTTTTTGCCCGCCGGAAACCTGATAGGGGAATTTGTTCAGTACGTCGGCAATGCCGAGCTGCTCCGCCACTTTTTCCACCCTGCCCTTTACCTGCGCAGGGTCCGCGTGGTTGATAGTCAGCGCGACGCCGATATTTTCCTCCAGGGTCAGCGTGTCGAGCAGGTTAAATTCCTGAAAGACGAAACCGAGCTTTTCCCGGCGGAACCTGGCCAAGTCTTTTTCCTTGATTTCCGTCACGTCAACGCCGTCTAACAAAATACTCCCCGCGCTTACGCTGTCGAGGGTGGAAATGCAGTTGAGCAGCGTGGTCTTTCCGCTGCCGGACGCGCCCATCACGGCGATAAATTCCCCGTCCGCCACCTTAAAGCTGATGCGGTCAAGGGCCTTGGTCACGTTGTTCTTGCTTCCGTAATATTTTTCTACCTGATTTACTTCCAACATAAAAAGTCTCCTTTGTTTTCCGATGCGGTGGTGTGAAAAATTATGCTACGGAAACAAAGCTTGCGGTATCGAAATGCCTTTCAGAAGGCTTACAGTTTTGAAAGGTTTAATGAAAGAAGCCCGCAGAACTGTGCGCCAATTCCCGGGCTTATGTGTTATTAACAATATTTCAATCAAATCTTTTGCGTAACGGTTAATTCACATCCGATGGCATCCACATATTTTAATAAGGTTCTGAGTGTCGGGCTTTGTTTCTGCGCGGTTCCTTTTTCAATGCGGCTGATGGATTGCTGCGGCAGCCCCGTTATTTTGTGTATCTCCCGCTGCGTAATATGGTTGTTTCTTCTCGCTTCGGCTAATTTCTGTCTAAAGGCATATTCTCTTTCAAATTCCTCATACGCGCTTTTTGCTTCCGGGTCTTGCAATAATTCGTCAAGTTCCCGCTGTTCCTGTTTTGGATTAACCTTGACCATCGGCATTAATAATCGTCTCCTATAATAAATTAAGTTCCTTTGCTCTGTTAACGGCTTTTTCAATCTCAAACTTTTCAGCTTTACCCTTTTGCTTTCTGCACGCGTGAAGAAAATGAACGTTGTTTTTATCGAAGATGACATACATGATTCGGTTGCCGGCAAATTTTATTTCCCATAATTTGTCGCGCAACTGTCGGGTATCAAAACCGTCAAACGCTTTTATCCCGTCTTGGATTATTTTGTGCCGTATGCCATACCCGTATGTACGCTCTGGAACAGGCAAACCGCTCAGATAATCTTTTATCAGGTTTTTACCGCCCTCAGTAAAATAATCATGGATGGTCATTTCCTCGCCCCGCCTAAACATTACATCATATTCGCTGTATCCGTCAATATATCGGCGGCGAAAATATAGTTTGAAAAGCCCATCGAAATCTCCGTAAACGCCCCCTGCACGCTGTGCGCTTCCAGTTCAATCTGCAAAAAGTCCGCCAGTTTTTTGCAGATATACAGCCCCATTCCGGTGGAATTGCCTTTGACCCTTCCGTTGCTTCCGGTAAAGCCCCGGTCGAAAATGCGGGGAAGGTCGCCCGCCGGTATCCCGATTCCGTTGTCGGTTACGGTCAGGCACAGGATATCCCCGCGCCGCTTAGTTTCGAAGCGAATCAGCGGGCAATCCCTCGTCGGTACGCCCGCTTCGGTTCCGGGCCGCGAGGAAGCAATATTTTTTTTATACCGTATGGCGTTGGACAGCATCTGCCCTATCATAAAGGAAACCCATTTGCCGTCGGTGTAGACCGCGCCGCTTACCGCCTCCGCCTCCACGCTCACCCCGCTTTGTATCAGCAGCGTTTGGTGCCGCGCGACGGCGTTCCTCACTATTTCAGCCAGTTCCGTTTCCCGCACGATAAAATCTTTTTCCGCGCCGTCGGAACGGGCGTAGTACAGCGCCCGTTCCACATGCTCCTCTATTTGCGCCAACAAGACCGTCAGTTTCCGGCTCTGCTCCGTCTTGCGGTTGTTGCAGACCAGTTCCGCCGCGGTGATGGGCGCTTTAATTTCGTGTACCCAACTTTCGATATATTCCCGGTATTCCCTTCGCGCGTTTTCCGCGTCGGAAACCGCTTCAATCATGGACTTTCCCGAACGGCGCATGAGTTGGAAAAGTTTCCGCTCGTAAAGACCCGCCGGTTTTGGCGCGCATTCGCAGAATAAATATTTTTTGTCCAAGCTGTCCATGACGGATTCTAGTTCTTTAAGGCGGGCGCTTAGCAAGAAGAATTGGGTTAAAAGAACGGCGGTCAGGACGGCTGCCCACACGGTCAAAACAAGCGCCAGTAAACCCGGCGCGGTTCCGGTAAGGTACAGGAAAATGGAAAGCGCCGCCATGGAAGCCATATGCAGCAAAACCGCGCCTGTTTTATCCCGGATAAATTCCCCCAACCGCAGGGGGTTATTCCGACTCCTTTTCATCATATCAAATACCCGATTCCCCGCCGCGTTTTAATGTAATCCGGAAGCCCGAGCCCGTCCAGTTTCGCTCGCAGCCGCGTCATGTTCACGCTGAGGGTGTTGTCGTCGATGTAGATTTGGTGGTCCCACAGGTACTCGATTAAATCCGCCCGGGGAACGATTTCCCCCGGCTTGCGCAAAAGCCGGGACAGGTTTTTGATTTCGTTTTTGGTGGCGTCGCAGGTTTTGCCGCCGTACTCCAAAACCCCCTTGCTTAAATCAAGCCGCAAACCTCTCCCTTCCATAATATCCTCCTG
>JAISWA010000063.1 GCA_031271275.1 Clostridiales bacterium
CTCATTTCTTTTTTCAGCCTTCCGATGATTTTCTTCTCAAGCCGCGAGATATAGGACTGGGAAATCCCCAACATATCCGCGACTTCTTTTTGCGTGAGCTCCTCGCCGCCGGTATATAAACCGAAGCGCAGCTCCACGATTTTTTTCTCCCTTACGGAAAGTTTATCCAACGCTTTGTTGAGCAGTTCCTTGTCCACCTCGTCCTCGATGTCCCGGGAGATTACGTCCACGTCCGTCCCCAGAATATCCGAAAGCAGCAGTTCGTTCCCTTCCCAGTCCACGTTCAGCGGCTCGTCGATGGAAACTTCCGACTTCGCCCGGGTGTTGCGGCGCAGGTACATCAGTATCTCGTTCTCGATACAGCGCGAGGCGTAGGTGGCGAGTTTTATTTTTCTGTCGGCGCGGAAAGTATTGGTCGCCTTTATCAGCCCGATGGTGCCGATGGAAATCAAATCTTCCACGTTGACGCCGGTGTTTTCAAACTTCCGCGCAATGTATACCACCAGGCGAAGGTTGCGCTCAATCAGCGTCGCCTTCACCCGGCTGTCGTCCTCGGTGCCGAGCAGGGTCAGCAGGTTCGCTTCCTCGTCCGCGTCCAGCGGCGCGGGCAGCACCTCGCTGCCGCCTATGTAATAAATCGTGTCTTCGTCGTTTGTTACAAACGGTTTATCCCGCGACTGCAGGCGCGTCAGCGTATAGGCAAAGAATTCCCTCGCTTTTGTATAAATCGTCAGCAAAGCGGACATAAGGCACCTCATGAAAATAATTTTGACGTTTTAAATTTCCGCCGTCAGTTCCGGGCTGAGCAGCCCTTGGTATTTCCCGTCGCGAGTCAGCCGGCTGTTGTAGATTCCTATTATTACGTCGCTGTATTCCCTGACGCCCACCGCGACTTTGTCCGGCTTAAAACCGAGGAGCATTCCGTTCGCGCGCCCGATGCTCGAGAAAGGAATCATGCGCAGCCGGCTGAAAAAAATTTCCTTTTCGCGCTCCCGCGCTATGGGGTTTACCTGTAGAAATTCCGAAAAATCGTTTTCG
The DNA here is from genome assembly GCA_031271275.1 of Clostridiales bacterium. Taxonomy (GTDB): domain Bacteria; phylum Bacillota; class Clostridia; order Lachnospirales; family WQUN01; genus JAISWA01. Next base: position 1,039 of record JAISWA010000063.1, read on the forward strand.
TGTTTCTCATAAAACAAAACTTTCAGCCTGTCGGGCAGAAACGCCTTTATGTATTCAAACTCCGCCACAATCACCGGCGACTGGCTGACGGGTTCCCGCAGGCTGTGCCCGGTATCCACCAACGCGTCAAACGCCGCTTCGTCCCCGCCGAGGAAAACTTTCACCGGGCAGAGTTCCTGCCGCTTCAGCGTTACCCCCGCCGCCGCGCGCACCGCCAATTTAATGAGGACATAGGATGCCCCGATGCATAGGACGGGCAGCTGCCACGGAACCCCGCGCAGCGCTTCCCCGGGCTCCGCCAGAAAATAGCCCGCCACATAGGGAAGGTCGGTAAGATAAAAAAGCGCGAGCCCCAACCCGCCCACCGCAAACGAAACGCCGTAACCCATCAGCAGTGTTTTTAAGAAAATTTTAAAATTCCGGGGGCTTAGCGCGATAACCACGCCGAGCGACAGGATGATTAGTGACGCGAAGACGGCGTTCATCCGCCTTAGCGGCTCAACGAGGATGGTCAGGCAGTACATGCCCGCCATTACCAACCCGCCGAGCAGCGCCCGCCGCAGGGATATTTTTTTTCGCGCGCATTTGGAAATAACCCACAAAATAAAACTATCCATGATAAAATTAATCAAAAATAAAATGTCCGCGTATAAAGTCACAGCGCCGCCCCCATATGCCGCCGGTCACCGAACGTGACGGGTATGTAACAAGACGGTAACAATATATTCTTCGGGCGCGGCTTTTTTTGTCGTAAGCGGCGCTGCGGCAAGTAAAATAATATGACAGGAATTGAGTGATGGGATGTCCTCCGCGTTTTCGGAAAAATTTTTTAAAATGCTTGTGGACCGGGGGTATAAAGCGCTTGGCGCTTCGGGCGGGCTTGACCCCGCCGCTGCGGTTTTGTGGGCGGCTTCCAAAGCGGAAAACGCGGACCTTTGCGTCGTTCAAACGGCGGACTGCGACAGGGACGACCTTTCCCGCGTCTTAAACGGGCGGGAAGAAATGCTGCGCCGCAACGAAAGCGTCCTTCCCCATTTCAGCCATATCATTATTTTGTACGTGTTGGTTTCGGAAAACGAAACGCCGCGCCTGGCGGAATTGAATAAACTTACCGCTTTCGCGCAGCCCTATGACGCTCAACCGGTTTATGAAATTTTCTGGCACGCGCAATTAGATGCGCAAACGATCACCGCGCCGGAGGGACAGCCTACGGAAATATTCGGGGTGGCGAAGCTGATACGCGCCGCCATGAAAGCGGCGGCGGATTCGCCGGAACCCCTCGCCCCCCGCTCCACCTTCCGGGAAATTCAAGAACAGCAGCGCAAAACCGACCCGTACAAGCCAAAACACGCCAACGCGTTTTGCGTTTATTTGATTGCGGCGGCTAACGCGGTTGTGCTGATACTCATGTACTTAAACGGCTACCCCGGCGACCCGTATACCGCCATGCGCTTCGGCGCGATTGTCCCGGAGTTTATTTTTTCGGGCGGCGAGTATTACCGCCTGTTTACCGCCATGTTCGTGCATTTCGGCGCGGCGCATCTGTTAATGAATCTGTTCGGGTTAATCGTCTTCGGCGCGATGGTGGAACGTTATTACGGGCGCATTAAATTTCTGCTGATTTATTTTATTTCGGGAATTTGCGGCTCTGTCGCGAGCCTGCTGCTGACCCGGGGTTACGCCGCGGGCGCGTCCGGCGCGATTTACGGCGTGACCGGCGCTATGCTTGCCTACTCGTTGGTAACGAAACGGCCCATGAACCGGCTTACCGCTTTTAACATGGTCGTTTACGCGGCGGTGGGGCTGACATTCGGGTTCATGACGCCGGGCATCGACAATTTCGCCCACCTGGGCGGT
>JAISWA010000094.1 GCA_031271275.1 Clostridiales bacterium
CGCTACCTACGAAACACTAAAAGACAAAATAAAAGTTGAATAAAGGGGAAAGAAACATGGCGTATTCCATTTTGGTCGTGGACGACGAAAAACTCATCGTCAAGGGCATCAAGTTCAGCCTTGAGCAGGACGGAATGAAGGTGGACGCGGCGTATGACGGTGAGGAAGCGCTGCAGCTTGTGCACGAAAACGATTATGACCTTGTCCTGCTCGACGTGATGCTGCCCAAAATCGAAGGTACCGTCGTCTGCCAGCAAATACGCGAGTTCAGTTCCGTTCCGGTGGTGATGGTCACCGCCAAGGGTGACGATTTGGATAAAATTATGGGGTTGGAATACGGCGCCGACGATTACATTACGAAACCGTTTAATATATTGGAACTAAAGGCGCGTATCAAAGCCATACTGCGCCGCAGCTCCAAACCTTCCGAGAAACCCGCGGCGCGCGTTCCGCAGCTTACGGTGCGGGACATCACGCTTGAGCCGCAGTCGCGCCGCGTTTTCGTCCGGGAGAACGAAATTAACCTTACCGCGAAAGAATTCGATTTGCTGGAATTTTTCATGCGCAACTCGGGCAAGGTATACGAGCGCGAGCAGCTGCTTTCCGAAATATGGGGTTACGACAACACGGGCGACGTGCGCACCGTGGATGTGCATGTGCGCCGGCTACGCGAAAAAATCGAGCTAAACCCAAGCGATCCGAAGTATATTTTCACCAAATGGGGAGTGGGTTACTATTTCCGGTAAAGTCCCGTGGATGCACAGCATACGGTGGAAACTCGCCCTCTCTTACATCGCTATCAGCGTCCTTCCGCTTTTTCTTTTTTATAATCTGATTGTCGTTTCCATCGAAGACTACTATGTCCGCGACCGTATCGCGCAAATGAGGCGGGAAACCGTCGCCCTCGCCGACAATTTTTCCTTTTATTTTAGCGGCGGCATCGACGCGGCTGCGCTCCAACAGGTGGACGCCATTGCGGACCCCAGAAACAGGCCAAGCAATTACCGTATTCTGGTGTTCGATAAAGATTTGACGGTTATCAGCGGAACCAACAAGGGCAGCAGCCGTTCCCAGATAGGCAACACGCTTGTCGTACCGGAAGTCATAAGGGCGCTTACGGAAAGGAACGAGGCAAACTTACACCGCACAGAGGCGGAAGCTTCCGTTTTTTCCGCCGCCGCCATTGAGGACGCGTCAGACAATAAACTGGGCGCTGTGCTGATTATATCGTCGGCGGAAGATATCTATGACGCGTTGGACGATATTAATCAGCAGATTTTATACACGATACTGGCGTTGGCGCTTGTGGTGGCTGTTTCGGTGCTGTTTATGTCGCAGGCGTTAATCGTCCCGCTGAAGAATGTCCTGCATGTGGTGCAGAAAATGACGGACGGGCATTTGAATCAGCGAATCACCCTAAAGGGCAGGGACGAGTATTCCCAACTCGCGTCCGCGTTTAACACCATGACCGACATGTTGGAGCAGGTGGACAAAACCCGTGAGGAGTTTGTCTCAAACGTATCCCACGAGCTAAAAACGCCGCTTTCTTCTATGAAGGTGCTTTCCGAATCCCTTCTGTTACAGGAATCCGTCCCCAACGAAACTTACCGCGAATTTTTGCAGGACATCACCTCCGAAGTCGACAGGATGACCAACATCGTCAACGACTTGCTTGCGTTGGTTAAAATAAGCCAACGGGAGCACAGCCTCAATATCCAGCCGGTGGAACTTAACCGCTTGGTGGAGGATATTCTAAAGCGCCTCTCGCCCCTTGCCGAACAGAAAAAAATCGTGCTGCTCTATGAGGACGTCCGGAACGTGGTCATAGACGCCGACGAAATGAAACTCAGCCTCGCCATCTCCAATATCGTCGAAAACGGCATAAAATATACCCCCGGCGGCGGAACGGTGAAAGTTATCGTAGACGCCGACCACCAAAACGCTTTTATAACGGTTCACGACACGGGGATTGGCATTCAGGAAGAAGAACAGGGGAAAATTTTCAACCGTTTTTACCGGGTGGATAAAACCCGCGACCGCGAGACGGGCGGAACGGGGCTTGGGCTGTCCATCACCCATTCCACGGTGCTTTTGCATAACGGAAGCATCAGATTGACGAGCAAACCCGACGAGGGCTCCATATTTATTGTACGCCTTCCCATACATCAGAATTAATCTTGCGCCATAAGGAACGGATGCGGTTATGAAAATCACAAAACACCATTTGATTATCTTTTGCATTGCCCTCACGTTGGCGCTTTTGGTCGTCCTTACCGTTTTGCTTGTACGCAACAGCCGGGCGGAAGCTGCGGGGGATAATACCATCGGTATTTATTACTACAACGAAACTTCCGATTTAATTGAAGCCGAGCCTCGCGGGATTACCGATGAAAGTAAAATATTAGATACCGCGGTGGAACTGTTGTTCAGCGACCCCAGAAATACGTCGCTTAAAAGGCTCGCCCCGGAACGCGAAGGTTTCCTGCTCGGTTATACCGTGGTGGACAATACGCTGTATATCAATTTTTCGGAAGCGTATTACGGTATGGAACCGCTTAACGCGACCTTGCTGCGCGCCTCCGTCGTGTGGACCGTGACGCAACTGCCGCTTAGCCCGGCGGTGGAACAGGTGCGCTTTATGGTTAACGAGGAGGATATGCTGACGACGCGGGGCGAACCGGTGGGTATGATTACGCAGGCGAACACGCGTATCAACCCGGCGCTTTCGTCCCAAAGAATCACTTCGCGTACTTTCACTTTATATTTTGTTAACAGCGACGCCACGGGGTTGGTTAAAAGGCAGTACACAAACAATAACGTGGATTTGAACCAGGTCGAGCGGACAATCGTGCAGCATTTGATAGACGGAATGCAGGACGAAGGGTTGTATTCCGCTATTCCGCCGGAAACGAAGATCCTGGATATCGCCACCGAGGAAGGCACCTGTATCGTGGACCTGAGCGCGGAGTTCGGCTCTAAATTTAACAGCAGCCCCGGGCTTGCGAGGTTAGTGCTGCTTTCCATCGTAAATTCCCTGACGGAAAGCGGCAATGACACGCAGTCCAATGTGAGGCGCGTGCGGTTTTTGATTGAGTCGGAGATACCGCAAAATTTCCAGGGCGTTTCCGGAATCAATCAGCCCTTTGAGCGGGACGAATCGGTGGTGCTCGGGTGACGGCATGAAGCGTCCTATTGTATACGCGTTAATATTTTTATGCGCGGGGATTCTGTTCGGGCGGTACGGTATGAGTACCGCCCTTTTTTGCGTCGTACCCCTATGCCTGTGCCTATATGGAAAGTACCGGTATTGGCCGGTATTTATTTTCGCGGTGCTTGCCGCCGCCGGTGCGCTGCGGATATATTTATCGGAAAATGCCCCTCGCCCCGCTTACGGAAAGGTCGAGCTGCGCGGAGTCGTGACGGAAACCGGCGTGACCGGGTCGGGCAACCCGAAGATGGTGGCGAGGGTAAAAGATTCCGATTTGGAAGTTAACGTAATGATTTACGCGCGGCAGGGGCAGGAAGCGGAAGCAGGGCAGGCGATTACCGTCGCCGGCGAGCTGCTCCCCCTTGAAACGCCGCGCAACCCCGGCGGTTACAATGAATACCAATACCTGCGCGCGCGGAAAATAGCCGCGAAAATTTTCCCGGACACCCTTGAAACGGGAAAGACGGGCGGAACGCTTCAAGGGATGTTGAACCGCGTACAACAGCGGCTCGCGGCGGTGTATGACGCGGCGCTCCCCCAACGGGAAGCCGCGGTGATAAAATCCGTAATACTGGGGGACAAGGCGGGGCTTGACGAGGATGTCCGCGAGCTGTACCGGCTCGCGGGAATCTATCATCTGTTGTGCATTTCCGGTCTGCATGTTTCGATTCTCATGCTCGCGATGGATAAATTGCTGTCGTTTAAACTCAATAAACGCGTGTCGGGCCTGATTACCCTCGCGGTGATGGTGCTTTACTGCCTGTTGACCGGTTCGTCCGTATCTACCGTCCGCGCGGTCACCATGGGCGGGGTGTTGGTGTTCGCTCGGGTGCTTTACCGGGAATACGATTTGCTCGCGTCCGTTTCGTTCGCGGGTATCGTTTTGTTGCTTTATGAGCCGATGTATCTTTTTGACGCGGGGTTTCAGCTTTCCTTCGGCGCGGTGTCGGGAATTGCGGTAATGACCAACCCGGTGGAGCGCGGGCTTTCGCTGCTGCGCTGCCCTAAAAGCATCAAAACCGCCCTTGCCGCGAATATTGCGGCTACCGCCGCCACGTTTCCGATACTGAGTTACCATTTTTATTATTTATCCCCCTACAGCATAATCGTAAACTGTATTATTCTTCCCACGGCGGCGGTGTTGGTGGTGTTCGGGCTGCTTGTGGGGCTTGTCGGGCTGATATGGCTTCCGGCGGGTATGTTCCTTTCCGGCGTGATTTATTATTTGCTGCTGTTTTATGATTTTGTGTGTAATTTTTTTACCGGCTTGCCGGGCGCCGTGCTTAAAACCGGCTGCTGCGGGCTGATGGTTTGCGCGGCGGCTTATTGTGTAATGGCCGCGTTTGGGTTTACCATGGCGGGTTTCGGCGACGCGCTGCGGAAACGGGCTGCGGCGTTGGGTTTGAGCATCGTGTTTTTTATGGCGTGCGCGGTTGCTTACGCGCTTCCGTCCCGGTTGGAAATCACGGTGCTCGACGCGGGGGCGGAAAGCCTCAGCGTATTGAGGTATAAAAACGGGATGTTCGCGGTGGGGGATGCGCTTCAAATTGCTGAAAATTTTGCGGATTATTTTGAATACCTCGGACGGGATAAGTTGGACGGGGTCTTTTACACGGGCGATTCCGGAAATTGGATTAACGAAAATAATCTGGCGGCGTATGGGGATTTGAAATTTACCGTAAACGGCGAAAAACTTTACATCGCCTTGGGAGAGGCAGATATTTGTTTTTACGGCGGAGTATCGGCTGACGAACCCTTGCCCCCGGCGGAGGTCACCGTCTGGAAACCGCAGGGGTATTCAGACGGAAGGGAATTGTTGAAAAACGCGCAATCGGTAATCCTTAACGGAATCGACTACCGGTATGATTCTTTCAATATGGAACCGCTGCGCGAAAACAACCGTCCGGCGTACAGTACCGCCGAGCGGGGAGCGGTGTCGTTGGGCACGGACGGGGAGCGGGTTTATTTTGAGTAATCATTTGATTTGCCCGATGTTCCGAACTACAATATAGCGATAAACCATGAAGGGAACCTTCCATGCGAAACCTAAAAGACGATTTTAAAACGCTCCGCTTCAAACGCGTGTACCTTATTTACGGCGAGGAGCGTTTTTTGGTGGAACACTACGCCAACGGGTTTACGGAAAAACTGCTGAGCGCGGACAGCCTGCTGATGAACCGCGACGTATTCGACGGCAAGGACGTGACGGCGGACAAAATCATCGGCGCGGCGGAAACGCTGCCGTTCCTCGCGGAATACCGGTTGGTGTACGTCCGCGACTCGCGTTTGTTTACTGCGGGGCGCAAGCAGGAGAGCGAGGCGATAGCGGACTACCTGCCCGATATACCGGAGACAAGCATTTTAATATTTATTGAAACGGACGTGGACAAACGCAACCGGCTGTATAAAAAAACCGCTGAGTTGGGCAGGGCGGCGGACTGCGTTTCGCCCTCCGAGGGCGAACTAATCACATGGGCGGGGAAAGTATTCCAAAAGATGGGGAAAACCATTTCCAGAGACGTCGCGCAAAAACTGCTGCGGACGGTGATGCGCGATATGACAGCGCTGTACGCGGAGGCCGGCAAGCTAAGCGACTATACGGGCGAACGCGCCGAAATCACCGCCCGCGACATAGAAGCCGTATGCAGCCCGTCCCTTGAGACGCGGGTGTTTGATTTGGTGGCAGCCATCGGCGACGGGAAAACCGGCGACGCGCTGCGGATGTACCGCAACCTGCTGCAAATGAAAGAATCGCCCGTCATGATACTTTCGCTTATGGCGCGTCAGTTCCGGCTGATACTGCAATGTAAGGACGCGGGCGAACACGCGCCCGGTTTTACGGGGAGCGCGTTCCGCCGCCCGTCGCCCTATGAAATCGGGAAGGAATTAAACCTGCGCGGTTTCGTCGTGGAAGAATGCCTGCGTCAGGGGAAACGCTTCACCGAGGAAAGGCTGCTCGCCGCCCTTAGCGACTGCGAAGATACCGACATTCGGATGAAAACCGGACTGGTGCAGCAGGAAACGGGCGTGGAAGTTTTAATCGTGCGTTACGGGGCTTCCTGAGCGCCGTCCCTGCAAGCCGCCCGTGCCGTCATGGCTTGCCCAAAAATCCCGCAGTTTATTTTTTAAATCGTTTCCGTCCTTTATGTACGAGAAACCTTCCCATTCCGGCGGGAAAAGCGCCCTGTACGTACTCTCCGCAAACCGGCTGTCAATCAGCAGCACTACGCCCTTGTCCGTTTCCGTCCGAATGACGCGGCCCGCCGCCTGCAGCACTTTGTTCATCCCCGGGTACTGGTAGGCGAAGGCGAAGCCCGTATCGCTCAGCCGGTTGTAATAATCCATAAGCACGTTCCGTGCTTCGGTAATCATCGGCAGTCCTACGCCAACGACCGCCGCGCCCGTCAGCCGTTCCCCCTTCAAGTCGATTCCTTCGGAAAAAATGCCGCCCATCACCGCGAATGCGAGCAGCGTCTCCTTCGGTCCGTCCAAAAATTCCGCCAAAAACCCCTCGCGGTTTTCGTCGTTCATTTCCTGCGTTTGCGCCAACGTGCGTACATGGGGAAACCGCTCGCGGAAAATCGAAAGCACTTCCGACAAATACGCATACGACGGGAAGAACGCCATATAATTTCCCGTCCTACCGTCCATCATTTCATGCAGGCGTTCGGCGATTTTTTCATAACCGCCCGCGCGGTCCTTATAGCGGGTGGAAATCCGGCGGTCTATGAGCAAGCATAAATTCTCCCGGGGGAACGGCGAGGCGAGGCGCAGGGTATAGTCCTCCGGCGCGCCCCCGAGCACCGCGCGGAAGTAGGGGAGCGGCGTAAGCGTAGCGGAAAAGAAAACACAGGCGCGGCTCTTTTTTTGTTCCTCTGCCAACAGCGCCGAAGGGTCGAGGCAGTAAAGCCGTATGAAACCGTGGGAAGGCTCGCGGAAGAAGGTATAGTTTTCGCCGAAGAATTCCGAAACCCGCAGGTAATCCAACACGCCGAAATATAAATTCATCAGCGCTTCGGTATGCGGCGAAATCTCCCCGGATAAAGCTTTCAGCGCCGTGTCGCACTCCGCCGCGAAATCGAGCAGCAGCGGAAGCAGCGACTGAGGCGGTTCGTTTAAACAAAGCGCCGGGCGACCGTTTTCTTCGCCGCCCGGTTTTAAAATCTTCAAAATTTCTTTGGCAATCGCGCCCATTCGCTTGTACAGCGGATGTTTTTTCCCAAGCTCCCTGCGGAGGGAAACGAAATCGCTCCGGTACAGCCCCGCCGAAAACATGTCCCTCGCGCGGTCGATGAGGTTGTGCGCCTCGTCGTTGAGCAAAATATAATCGCCGCCGTATTGGAAGAAGCGGCGCAGTCGCGCCTTAGGGTCGTACACATGG
>JAISWA010000098.1 GCA_031271275.1 Clostridiales bacterium
ATCGAACTGGAAATAGACTACGGAAGCAAGGATACTTACACGCGGCTGTATGAATTTCCGGGAACCCGCCAAATAAGCCTGCGCGATGAGCTGCTTTGGGCAGCGCCCGCGCGCTGCTGCAACGACAGCCGGCTTTCCCTCCGGCTTATCTCGCCGAAGCTGTTGCGGATAAACGGCGGGGAAATCCGCGTGGTGGAAATTAAGGACGGCTAAAAGAAAAGCCCGCGCCGCTTCGCGGGAACACGCCTTGGTACTATCCGCGCTCGCGTGACACAAAAAAATACGCAAACTTTGGCAGGAACCTGCCGTTTGCGTATTTTTTCATGTCATAGGAATTGCAGAAAATAATGTGAAAAACCGCGCCGCGATAAAATTGAACAAAAATTGAATAAATGTTTTACATTTTTTTAGCTATGTATTATAATGCGCCGTGAGGGAGGTTGAGCCATGTCCATGTTCTCAAGAAAAAACAAAAAAATCTTCGCGCTTACCATGATGATGATGCCCGGGTTTATTTGGCTGCTGCTTATTCGGTACCTGCCCATGTTCGGCATCGTTATGTCTTTTCAAGACTACACCATCAATTACCGCAATCCTTCTCTGTTGAGCAACATTCTTAACAGCCCGTTTAACGGGCTGAACAATTTCCGCTTTGTCTTCCAGTCAGACCGCGCGTTGGTCATGATTCGCAATACGCTGGGCTATAACGCCCTGTGGATTGTGCTGACGATGGTCGTCGCCGTGGCGTTTGCCGTAATGCTTAGCGAAATCACGCGCCCTCTGTTGGCGAGGATTTACCAGACGCTAATGTTCTTCCCGTATTTCATCAGTTGGGTGGTGGTCGCGTATTTTGTTTACGCGTTCCTTGCCCCTACCTACGGTTTGCTTTCGGATATGTCAAACTGGTATTTCAATCCCGATGGTTGGCCGGTGATACTCACCCTCGCCACCCTTTGGAAAACGGTGGGTTACTCCTGCATACTGTACCTTGCGGCCATTACGGGCATAGACCGGGGGCTTTACGAGGCGGCGAGCATTGACGGGGCGACTAAATGGCAGCAGGTTTGGGCGATTACCATACCGAGCATCCGCCCCATGATTATCATACTGTTCATTATGGCGGTAGGGCGCATTTTTAACGCCGACTTCGGGCTGTTCTATACGGTTACCCGCGATTCCGGCCCGCTGTACGACGTGACCACGGTTATCGACACCTATGTCTATCACGCCATGTTGGGCAGCGCCACCGAACTCGGCATGAGCACCGCCGCCGGTTTCCTGCAAAACCTCGTCGGGTTCTTCTGCATTATGACGGCTAACACCATCGTAAGTAAAATCGACAATGAAAGCTCACTTTTCTAAATAGGGGGATAATATGAATCCGGAAAAAGAATACGCGCGCATGGGTAAACGAAGTATCACCAATTCCGTAAGTCTGCCGGCGGAGGTTATTATTCATATCATTACCGCCGCGTTTGTCATATGCTGTATCCTCCCGTTTATTTTTATCATCATCATTTCTTTTACAGAGGAATCGAGCCTTTCGTCCATCGGGTATTCTTTTTTCCCGCAGGCGTGGTCTGCCGAGGCGTATGATTCGCTGTTTAAAGTGGGCAGGCCTTTATGGCTCAGCTTTTTCAACAGTATTGTCATCACCGTGATCGGCACGGGGTTAAGCGTCTTGGTGTGCATCATGTATTCCTACGGGATGTTCAGGCGGGATTATCCTTACCGCAAGTTTTTTACCTTCATCGCCTTCTTCACCATGATGTTCGGCGGCGGTCTTGCCCCTACGGTTATGGTGTGCCGCGCGTTGGGGCTGAACAACAACTACGCCGCGCTGATAATCCCTGCGTTGGTAAGCCCCTTTAACTTTATCGTTATGAGGACGTTCTTTAAAACCTCCATATCGGAATCGCTCATTGAATCCGCGGCGCTTGACGGCAGCGGCGAGTTTAACACCCTGTTTAAAATCGTCGTGCCCATCGCCAAGCCCGGCATTGCCACCATCGCGCTGCTCAACGCCCTCGCCTATTGGAACGACTGGTATCTGGCGCTGCTGTATGTGGACGTAAGGGATATGTACCCGCTGCAATACTTCTTAATGCAAATGCAGAATAATATCGAGTTCCTAAAAAGGAACGCCGCGATAATGGGCGGCGGCGTGGCTATGGAAGCCCTTGCCGAAATGCCGAGCGAAAGCCTGAGAATGGCGCTGTGCGTGTTTATCGTAGTGCCCATCGCGTTTGCCTATCCCTTCTTCCAACGTTACATTGTGGCGGGCTTAACCATCGGCGCCGTCAAGGAATAGTAACGCGTAAGTAACCGAAGCGTAAAATATTCCATCGGAAAACGCTTGATTTTTTATTCAAAATGCTGTATAAATTCTTGTGCGTAAGGGGTAATATTTGTAAAATATACCCAAAACATCTTATGGCATCACTCACGCGAGGTTTTCGCGTGTACATTATACGCGTAAAACGCGTACCTATTTTAAGGAGGAAAGTGCTTATGAAAATGTTGAAAAAGTCATTGGCAGTTACGCTCTGCCTGACGATGGTCCTGTCCATGTTTACGGTGCTGAGCGGGTTCAGCCTGTTTGGCAAGACCATTACCGTCGCGTTCTGCGGTTCCGCCGTTAACGACGACAGAGCGGTTATCAATGCTGTTAATGACAGACTGAAAGAACTCGGCTACAACTTCAAGATCAAAGCCGTGTGGGACGACTGGCAGATGGCCGCCACCACCCAACGCCTTACCACCGGCGACCGGAACTACGACCTTGTGTTCACCTGCTCTTGGACTGCCGACGTCTTTACCCGTTTTTCCATGGACGGCATATTCAGAAGACTGGATGACCCCGCCGACGACCTGCTTGCCCAGTATGGCGCGGAAGTTAAAGCGGCGGTTCCCGCCAATCTTTGGGACGCTTTTACCCTTAGCGGACCCGCCGGCACCGGCATCTACGGCATCCCCGGTTACAAAGACTTTGCGCAGATGTACTCATGGGACGTCAACAACACCATGATGAACGAACTCGGCATGGACGTCAGCGACTACGAATGGAACAACGCTTCCTTCTTAGAGCCCTGGTTTGAGGAAGCCCTTGCCGCCGCGAAGGCAGCGAAAGGCGATACCTTCTATCCGCTTTCCATTGAAAACACCTCTGTTCCCCAGTACATCAACTCCGAGCTTGACCCCACCAACATGGGACTGATGACCATTAAGTTTGACCCCACGAACCCCGCCCTTCCCGAAAAGCAACAGGCTGTTTTCTGCTTTGACGATCCCGACTGGCAGGCGGCTGTCGCCAAGTTGCAAGAATTTAACGCTAAAGGTTACATTGACCCGAGGCTTTCTATCCAGTTGGAACAAGCCGACGCGCTTACCGACATCAGAAACAACGCAAAATACCTCATCGGCAGCCAGACTTACGCTTTCGGTTATGACAAGCAAGCGTCCGCGACCCGCGGCATCGACTCCCAGTGGCCGCCTATGAGTTCCGCCATCGTTTCCACCGGTTCCGCTCAAGGCGCAGGTTTCGCTATCTCCACCTATTCGAGGAACCCCAAGGAAGCCATGCAGTTTGCCAACCTTCTTTACACCGATTCCGCCATCGCGACACTGTTGGCTTACGGCGTCGAGGGTACCCATTACGAAAAGAATGACGACGGCACCATTAACACGCTTGCCCCGTACAACGACGGCGAATTCCGTCCCTGGACCAACGGCGTAGGCAATATCTTCATTCTTCCTCCGATGAAAGACAACGGCCCCGCTTATTATGAAGAATACAAAGCTTATAATGACGCAGGCGTTAACGTGTCCGCCATCGGCTTTATCTTTGACCAAACCGCAGTGGCTGACGAAATCGCGGCGCTCACTCCCATCAGCACCGAGTATATGACCACCATCCTTACCGGCGCCGCTGACGACGCGCTTATCGCGACGGCTCGCGAAAGGCTTGAAGCCGCCGGTATCATGAAAGTCGTCGAGGAGTTCAACAGTCAGCTTGACGCTTTCTACGCCGCTCAATAAGATTCGTAAATCTTAAGCGTATTAAGAAGTAACAATAAAAACCCCCGGTTGAGAAACCGGGGGTTTTTTTGTATACTCTAAGGGTAAGGGACGGGAACGAAATGGCGCTGAAGCCACGGCGGAAGGGATGATTTAAATGTCGGTAGAGACAAGGCATACGGAGAAAAACATACTTTTTCAACTTTTAAAGGCGGCAGACGCAGGGGATTTACAAGAGATTATTTTTAACCTCTGCGCGACAATGGAGCCGGAAGACGTGGAGCTTGTAAAAAAACAATTTGAGGACTATAAAAGGTCGAAGGGAAATTAAAAAAATCCCCGGTTGGGAAGCTATAGGAATGCAGGGCTAATGGGAGGTGAAGAAAATGGCGTTTGAGACTAAGGCGCTACTGGTGGCAATCGCTAAAATAATCATTAAGTCCGATAGTTTGGAAGAAGCGTATTCTGCGATTGCGGAAGCTTGAGTCCTTTTTTTTCGCTATCCATCCTGTACAGCCGCGCGTAAATCCCGTCTAAGCTTAGCAATTCCGCATGGGTCCCCTGTTCCCTGATACGCCCCTTTCGCATTACGTAAATACAATCGCAGCCCCGTATGGTGGAAAGCCGGTGCGCGATAATGATGGTGGTGCGGTTGTTTGAGATGGCTGAAAGCGAGCGCTGTATTTGCCGCTCGGTTTCCGTATCGATATGGGCGGTGGCTTCGTCGAGCACAAACACCGCCGGGTCGTGGGCGATTGCCCGCGCGAAAGATAATAATTGCCGTTCCCCGGCGGAAAAAGTGCCGCCCCGTTCCGCCACCGGCGCGGAAATCCCGTAGGGCAGTTGCGCCACAAAGTCCCGCGCGCCCGCCAAGTCCAACGCGCGCTCCACGTCGCCGTCGCCGATGTCGTGGTCGCCGAGGCGTATATTCTCCGTGATGGAGCCGGAAAACAAAAATACGTCCTGCAGCACCACGCTGACTTGCTTGCGTAAATCTTCCCGCTTAAATTCCCGTATGTCCCGCCCGTCTATTTTGATGACGCCCTGCTGTATGTCGTAAAAGCGCGTAAGCAGGTTTATAATCGTCGTCTTTCCCGCGCCGGTGGGGCCCACGAACGCCACGCTCCGCCCCGGCTGTATGGTGAAGGAAATATCTTTCAACACCCAGTCCCCTTCTTGGTACGCGAACCACACATTTTGAAATTCCACCAGACCTTTGGGCCTTGGCAAAGCCGCGCCGGCGGATAAATCCTCCACGCCCCCGGTGTCGTCAAGCAGCTCAAAAACCCGCTCGCAGGAAACGGCGGCGCTTTGCACGGTGGTATATTTCTCCGCGATATCGTTAATGGGCGCGAAAAATTGCCGGATATAATTGGTAAACGCGTAGAGCACGCCAATTTGAAGGGTGCTTCCCATGATTCCGTTCATCCCGTAAAAAATCAAAAGGGCTATCCCGAAAGTGTTAATGACTTCCATCAGCGGCATAAGGAAGGAGTTGAGCCGCACCTGCGTCCTCGCGACTTTTCGGTAACGCTCGTTCAGCTCGTCGAATTCGCGATACTTTTCCCGTTCCCGGCGGAAGATTTGCACCAGGCGCATCCCCGAAATATTTTCCGCGAAGAAGCCGTTGATGCGGGAAGTCAGCGATTTTACGAACACGAAATTGCGGCGTATCTTCCCCCGGACGATTAAGGTGCACACCGCGATTGCCGGCAGGGTGGCGAACGCCACAAGCGCCAACTTCCAATTGATGAAGAACATCATCCCCGCGATACCGAGGAGCATTAACCCGTCCTGTATCACATGCACCAACACGTCGGTGAAAAGCTCGTTCAGCCCCTCCACGTCGTTGGTCGCCCGGGTGATGAGCCGCCCCGTGGTGTATTTCTCCAACGCGCGCATGGACAGCTTTTGAATATGCCCGAAAACTTCCCGCCGTATGCGCAGCACCGTGTCCTGCCCCATGCGGTTGACGGCAATGGTTTGCGCGATATTCATCCCCGCGCCGAGTATCACGCACAGCAGGTACCCGATTCCCAACGCGGCGACCGAATACAGCCCGTCGTCCGCTTTCCCCGCCACCAGAAAATCGTCGATGACGACTTTTAAAATATAGGGTTTGAGCAATTCCGCGCCGTTGATAAGCAGCGCAAGCGCCACCCCGCAGAGCAGCAGCGGACGCTGATGCTTTAAGTACGGCCATAGCCGCCGCATTCCGCTATTCTTCGCCGTCTTTGGTTTGGTCGTTTGCGATGGCGGCGTAAAGCCCGTTCCGCTTGAGTAATTCTTCATGGGTCCCTCGTTCGGTTATTTCACCTTTGTCGAGCACGACAATCTCGTCGCAGCGGGAAAGGGCGCTGATACGGTGGGCGATGAGTACCACGCTCGCGCCTTTTTCTTTGTACGCGCATACGGCGTCTAAAATTTCCGCCTCTGTGCGCGTGTCCACGGCGCTCAGGCTGTCGTCGAGAATCAAAAGCTTTGGATTTTTAATCAGCGCGCGGGCGATACAGATGCGCTGCTTCTGCCCGCCGGAAAGGCTCATCCCCCGCTCGCCCACCTGCGTGTCAAACCCCTGCGGGAAGTCTTGGATATTTTTTAAAATCGCCGCGCGCTCAGCGGCTTTTTCCACTTCCTCCCGCGTATGGCGCGGGTCGAAGAAGCGGATATTTTCCTCGATACTCGCCGAAAACAGGAAATTATCCTGGGGGACATAACCCATGGGCGCGCGCAGTTCGTCAAGGCTCAGTTGGTTCGCGTCCGTTCCGTCAATAAAGATGGTGTTGTCCGGCGGGTTATACAGCCGCGCCAACAGGTTTGCCAAGGTGGTTTTCCCGCTGCCGGTGCGCCCGAGAATGCCGAGCAGCCCCCCGGGTTTTATATGGACGGAAACGCCCCGCAGTTGAAAGGCGCCGTCGGTTTTAACCTCGCTGTTTCCGGCGTCTTTTTCGTGATTTGCGGGATAGGAAAAGCATAAATTCTTAATTTGAATCTCCGCGTGGTTCAGTTTTTTTCCGGACGCGCGGCTTTCAACAGAAGCGCGGTCGGCTATTTCCGCCGGGGTTTGGATGATGGCGTTAAGCCGCTTGGTGGAAGCAAGCCCCCGGGACAGGATATTAATAATGCGGGACACCTGCCGCATGGGCTGCACGATAAGCGCCAGATACCCGTTAAACGCCACAAAGTCCCCCAGTGAAACGGAGCCGCCGCGCACTAAGGAACTGCCGTACAGCAGGCTGACGGTGAAACTTATCCCGAAGCACAAATCCACCGCGGGCCCCATTGCCGCGCTGATACGCGCCATTTTTATATTGGCGTCCCGGGCGTTATGGTTCAGCGTCTCAAACCGCGCCGACTCCGCGCTTTCCTGTACATACGCCTTAATGACCCGCAAGCCGGAGATATTTTCCTGAACCCGGTCGGAAATCGCGCCGAAGGCTTCCTGCACGCGCTTAAACCGCTTGCGGGTCTCGCCGCCCAAAAGCAGCATGACAAGGATGACCGCCGGCGCGGGTATCAACGCAAAGGCGGCAAGCTTCCCGTTCACGCTTGCCGCCATATTGAGTACGGCGATTGCCGTCAGCGAAACGGCGTTTACCGAAAGCGCCAACGCCGGACCGAAAGTTTGCCTGACGGCGTTTACGTCGTTTACGGCGTATGCCATCAAATCGCCGGTTTTGTGGGAATGAAAGAACACCGGCCCCATGGTTTGCAAATGGGAAAAAAGTTTGTCCCGCAGGTAGGCTTCCAAGTTCCGCCCGTTGCCGTTGATGAAAAAGCGGTAGGTATACCGCACGGCGAACACGGCGGCGGCGGTTAGCATCATCAGCGCCAACAGTTCCCCCACGGCGCGCGTGTCAATTTCCGGTTCCCGCAGGGCGTCTGTCACCCTGCCCAAATACATGGGCGCTAAGTTTTGCAAATACGCGCTTATCAGCAGAAAGACTACGCCCGGGATATACCGCCAACCGTGTTTTTGAATAAAACCCGAAAGTAAGCCCATCAGTTAAGTTCCGCGAGCAGGGAGAGCCATTTCCCCGCGACCGTGAGCCACGCCTCTTTATAGGTGGCGTTATTGCACTGGGGCCAGTAGGGTACGTCTTCGTTCCCTTTGGTTTGTACGCCCACCGGGAGCTGCCCCGTCATGGTGCCGGGAAGGAACACCGCCTGTTCCGCGTAGCGGGAGCCTTCCCCGTACATCAGCGACTGCCGGAAGGGGTTTTTCCCCACCACCCAATAGAGCTGTTCCCGGGCGATATCCCGCAGTTCCCCGTCGCCGAGTATTTTCGCGCAGACAGCCGCCGCCTTGCCCGAGGCAAGATGCACCGCGCTGTTGCCCCGGAAAGAAAACCAAACTGGGAAAATTTTGAAGTAATGCGCGTCGTCGAGGGGCGTTCCCTGCTTTAACTGCTCCGGGTAATTTTCCTTTGCCTCCGCGCCGGTGTATAAATGCTGCCGGCTGAAGCTCTTTTCGTCTTCCGCCTCGCCTATGTGGTATACCCCCGAAGGCAGCATTCCGTAAGGCAGAACGAACTTGGCGGACTTCTTTAAGAAATCCCCGTACTTGCGCATACTTTCCCGCCATGTTTTCGCGTCCGGGTGTTCCGGCTGTGTTTCGAGCAGCGCGGCGAGGGCTTGCATGTACAGCTGCTCCCGGGACTGGTGGTTGGCGTGTTGGATGACTTTTTTAGTCCAATTCCGGTAGAAAAAGCCCTCCAGTTTTGCTTCCCCAACGGGTTTGGCGCATTGGCACTTTTGCAGGTAACCGGCGCAGTCCGCCGCCTCAAAGGCGTACCTTTCCTTGCCCGTAAGCCGGTACAACTGGCTTGCCGCAAAGGAACGCGCCGCCATATACAGCGATTCCGAAGTGGGGTAGGTGTGCTCCCAGAAAACCGGGAAGTCGTCGCACCCCGCCTTCAAAAACCTCGCCAGGGCGAAGTCATAATCCTCCACTGCCGCGGCGGTGAGCTTCTCGCAGAGCATTTTGTCGGGAAGCACCCTCGCGGCGTAGCCTTCATAAGCCGCGTATAAAAAATTGTCGAAGGAATTGTTCTGCACGCGGACGGGGCGGTCGTCCCTATTGCCGATAAAGCCGTCGCTCCAGTGGACGATGCCCGCGCTCGAGGCGCGGTACCCGTCGCCGAAGCGGCATTTCAGCACAAAATCCAAGCCCCATTCGGCTTCCTCCAAAAGCCGCGCGTACAGCGGCGGCGCGGAAGTTTTTACCCTCTCCGCCATTTCCAATAAGCTGTACACCACGTCCGCCGTTTGCAGCGTCTGTTGGGAAAGGTCGCCCGCGTCGTGCCAACCGCCGTTATAAACGAGCTTTACGCCCTCGTGTTCCGCGAGAATGTCGCAGTGGCAGACGCCGTGTTTCTCCGGCACGGGGTACCCGCAGCGCTCGCAGAATATAAAGTTTATGGCCTTCCAAATACTGTCCGTAAAGATATCCGCGCCAATGCGGAAGATTTCCGTCTCCGCGCCGCCGTAACACAGGGAATATTCGCCTTCGGTTTGAAAGCCGGAGAAGTCGAGCACCGTAAACGCGCCGAGGGGCGTTTTTTGCGCTTCTGCCGTCCCTTCGTAAACGGTTTCCCCGTTTTTGTTTTTAAGGAAGAAAGCGGGCGCGTCTGCGCCGCCGGCGGTGACCGCGATTTTCCGCCCGTCCGTAAAGTACCCGGTCATGGAATACGCGATACCCCCCGCCGAGGGGAGCCAACCGTGGTCAATTTCCGGCTCCGCCACTTTTTGCAGGCTGATTTCCCCGATATCGAAGCGCAGGTAGTCCCCCATGGAGCGGTCCATCCCGAACGCCGCGCCGGAAAAACCGATACAGGTAACGCAATCCCGGGGCAAAGTGGGGATTTCCAACGCGCACTCGTTCCATTCCCGGTTAATCAGGTTGACTTCGTGGCTGCCTTCCCTCCCGTAAGGGTCCGGGACTTTTTCCGCGCCGTCGTTGACGAGGAAAAAGGTGACGCTTACCGCCCGCGCCCCCGGGCAGTCGGGGCGAAGCCAAAAGTGTACGCGGTTGAAGGCGCGCCAGTCTTCCCCGTTAAGTTTAAATTCCGCCCGCTGCCGCCCGTAGGGGGTGTAGTCGCCCTTCGGGTTATCCTCCGGCCAATGGGGCATGACCGTGGGCAGTTGCAGCCTTAGGATTACGCCGCCCGCCGGGGTGCGCCCGCCGTCCTGCGTCAGCGTGCCGATGCCGCTTGCCCGCCAGTTCTTGATATCTTCGGAGCCGGAAAGGGGCCGCTCCGCCAACACCGGCTTTTTAAGGTTTAAAAACTCAAGCGAGCGTTCCGCCTCCGGCGGAAGGGGCCGGTGTATGTACAGGCTTTCGATAAGCTTTTTATCCATATTAAAGCCTTGCCGCCGCGTCGGCGTCCAGTAAAAATTCGCAGTTGGGGTGCAGTTGAAGCACGGATGCCGGCATGTCTTCCGTCACGGGGCCGAGGAGCATTTTCTCCACCATTTCCGCCTTTTTGCTCCCCTTCGCCACTAAGATGATTTTCCGCGCCCGCATAATGGTGCGGATGCCGAGGGTCAGCCCGCCGAGGGGGTAGTCGTCGGCCACGCCGGTTTCGCGCCGCACCCGCGCCTCAAATATTTCATCCATGGGCGACACCCATGTTTCGGAGCCGAAGGGCGTGCCCGGTTGGTTGATTCCGATATGCCCGTTAATGCCAAGCCCGAGTATTTGCAGGCCGATGCCGCCCCTGTCCTCTATCGCCTTTTGGAAAACCCGGCATTCCCGCTCGAAATCGTCCGACATAGTGGGGGGCATGATGAAGCGCTCGTCGGGGATGTTGAGCGCGTCCGCCAACTGGTCGCGAATCATGGTGTAGCAGCAGCCGGGGTAACTGCGGGGAAGGTTGGTCAGCTCGTCCACGTTAAACAGCGTAACCGCCGAAGTGTCGAAGGGGTGCAGCCGGTAAATCTCGGTGATGATTTTGTACATGTTGGCGGTGGTCTGCCCGGTGGAAAGCCCGATTAGCGCCTTCGGGTCGCAGAGCATATGGCCGATGATGCGCCACGCGGCGACGCGGTCAAATTCCGCTTCGTTTTGGGTGATGGTGATGTTCAGCATGGTAACAGCTCCTTTGGTTTTGTATTTTTAAGACACGCCATAGAACTTATTGCTGCTGTCATTCTGGGACGCAGCGCTACTGTCATTCTGAGCCGCAGGCGAAGAATCTTTCTGCTCTAAGCGCATAAGATTCTTCGCTTCGCTCAGAAGGACATGCTTGGGACTCAGAATGACAAACGTAGGGCGCAGAATGACAACCGTACCGCTCAGACGGCCTGCCCTCCAGAGCCACCGCGCACGCGCCGAGCAGCCCGGCGTAGCGGGGTTCCAACGCGGTGAGCGTCACGCCGTTCTTCACAAAACGCATGGTGTGGGCGTTTAATTTTTCTTTTATACGGGAAAGCA
>JAISWA010000023.1 GCA_031271275.1 Clostridiales bacterium
TCTCGCATTCGCTAGCGATTGTCCTTACTAATTCCATGCTTTTTTCGTTCAACCGTGTCATTTGGCATCTCTCCTTTTCGGAGATTATTTCCATTTACACGGTTCGGTATACATCCTCAAAGGCACCGGTCTTTCGCTCGACGTACTGGAAGCGCTGTAGGAAAAAACGCTCAGCGTTCACCTGCTAATCTGCTTGAAATGCCCAAGACCGGCGACACGCCGCTGCCTGCGGTGCTTACAGGCTTCGGTCTTGCCGCGCTGCTCGCGGGCGGTATTTTCAGGTTTCTGTCCGGGCAGCGTAAAGACCCCTCACACCGGCAATAATTCTAACTTTATGGCTTCTATCTCCTCAATGGGCGTATTCGTTTCCATCGCGAGCTGTTCCAAGGCAATATTGTTTAATAAGCCTTTGACGATGGCTAAGGTGTTTCTCTTGCCCCGGTCCTTGCCCTCGGCAATGCCTTCGGCTATCCATTTCTTATCCCAACCGTATTCCACCGCCGCTTCATCAATCACTTTTTCCAAACCGCCATACATTTCTAAACCGCTCCTTTCGATATCCTCTTGTACCATATCTTTCACCACATACCAAAACGCGCTCGTTTCGATTTGCTCCCTTACCGCCGTGTCGCGTTTGGCGAAGCTTATAAACTCTTTCCGCGTTATGTTTTTGCGAAGCAAACCCAACCATAAGCCGTTGTCCGCCTCCAAGCGCCCGCTCGCGACTATTCGCGTCGGGAACGGCAGCCCCGTTACCTCAAATATCCCCGGGTATTTTTCCGTAACGGTGTATTGCTTTTGGGCGTTCAGCATATCCAACACGGTTTTGGGCCGCCGCACGCTGATGAACGTCAGCGTCACATCGCTGTACGGCACCCGAGCAATATTCTGATATAAACACGCGTAACCGACGACCTTGAAAAAATCTGAAACGGTATAGCGAATCAACTTTGGATGTAACCATCGTCAGCTATGCATTGTAAACGGTTCACTCCCTGCGTTTTCCCGGAAGTTTCGCTTCGCGAAACCGGCGCTGAAATCCGCGATTAGACCATTCGCGGATTTCAAAACGCGCCGCCCTTGGTCGTCGGGTTCTTTTACGAAAACGCTACGTCCGTTCACCACAATGCATTGACGCTTCCGATGGTCAAGAATTAAGTTGATTCACTATAAGCGTATCGCCCGGGCTTTTGAACTCAATAATATTATGCCCGAGAAAATGCTCCGCGAAATTTATGTCGATAACCGTTTCGGGTTTTTTCTTCACGATTACCGCGTCTATGCGAAGCGGCTCCGTGTTCAGCTGATGCTCCCGTGTAATCTGCAATACCGGCAGGTACGCTATGAAGTCCGCTTGCAGCGCGGCAAAAAACGCGGAATGGAAATCGTGTTTCTCCCTTGTTTCTATTTTCCCACCCTCTTGTCTTTTGCAACTATAAACACAGTATAGCAAATTCGCCGGAGACGCCGCAATAATCTGCGGGTTTGTTACCGCGCCAAACGCATGAACGCGTTTGGCGTTCGTGAAAATGTTTCGTCGCCGCGCTCCCCTTTACGTCTGCGACGCCAAAGACACCAAAACGCTTTTCTGCGTTCGACGTGGCGGCGGTGATACCCGTCCTTTACATACCGCCGTAATTTGGGTATCTTCATAAAAAATATTTATTCTACGGAGGCAGTCATGACAGGCAGATGGAACTTGGAGGATTTGTACGCGGGTTTTGATTCGCGGGACTTTATTGCCGACTACGAGGGTTTGGGCGGTTATGTGGAAAGAATAAACGCATACGCCGCGTCCCTGAAGACTTTCGCGGACGTAAGCGCCCTCGTGGGGGAAATTGAACAGTATTATTCCGCGGCGCAGCGTATCGGGGAATACGCGGGCTTCGTTTTCAGCGCCGACACCGGCAATCAGGAAGCCGCGAAATATTTGTACAAGATTGAAACATTGGACGCGGAAATCAGCCGGGCGCGGGTGCGGCTTTCCGCGTATCTGGCGGAAGCGGAGAGGTCCGGCGGCATGGAGCGGCAGGCGGAGGCGCACGGGCTCGGGGAATATATTTACCAGTTCAAGCGGATGGCGGAGCAAAGCAAGCACCAGATGTCCGAAGACGAGGAAGCGCTGACCGCGAAGCTGACCGCCACCGGTTCCAGCGCCTGGGGAATGCTGCGGGACAAATTGATTTCCGATTTGAAATGCGATTACGACGGCAAAAAAATCACCGTAAACGAATGCCGCAACCTCGCCTACTCAAACGACGCCAAGGTGCGCAAGGCGGCTTATGAGGCGGAACTTGCCGCTTACCCGAAGATTGCGGAATCCGCCGCGGCGTGTATCAACGGCATCAAAGGCGAGGTGAACCTGCTTACCGGCTTGCGCCATTTTGAAAGCCCGTTGGCGCAGGCGCTGTTCGGCAGCGCCATGACGCAAAAGACCCTCGACGCGATGTTTGCGGCGATTGACGGAAATATCCGGCACTTCCGCGATTATTTCAAGGCAAAGGCGGCGTATCTGGCGAAAATATCCGGCGCTGCCGAATCGGGCGCGAAAGCGGAGGGGCTGCCTTTTTACGACTTGTTCGCCCCGGTGGGCGCGGCGCCCGACAAAGTGTTTACCTACGACGACGCGAAAAAATTCGTGCTTGAAAACTTCGGCCGTTTTTCGCCCAAGCTCGCGGAAACGGCGCGGGAAGCTTTCGACAGGGGCTGGATAGACGTTTACCCCCGGGAGGGCAAGGTAGGCGGCGCGTTCTGCGGGCATGTATACGCCATAAAGCAGTTCCGCATCCTGATGAATTTCGGCGACAGCATTTCCGACGCGATTACCTTGGCGCACGAGCTTGGTCACGGCTACCACAGCATGAACGTTATGAAGGAACGCATCCTTAACGCCGAGTACCCCATGCCGCTTGCGGAGACCGCCTCCACTTTCTGCGAGAACGTGGTCAACAACGCCGCGCTTGCGGTGCTTCCGGACGGGGAAAAGTTCCAAATGCTCGAGAACAGCATACAGGACGCGGCGCAGGTAATTGTGGATATCTACTCCCGGTATTTGTTCGAGAAGCGCGTTTTTGAAACGAGGAGCGACCATCCCCTGAGCGTGGAAGAATTAAACGGCCTGATGCTCGACGCGCAAAAGGCCGCTTACGGGGACGGGCTTGACCCGGAATATATGCACCCCTACATGTGGGTAATCAAGCCCCACTATTACAGCGGGCAGCTTAGCTTTTACAATTTCCCCTACGCCTTCGGCAACCTGCTTGCCAACGGGCTGTACAAAATTTACGAGAGCGACCCGGCTTCCTTCGGGGATAAGTACGACGCTTTCCTGAACGTCACGGGCAAAATGTCCGTCCGCGACGCCTGCGCGCAAATCGGCGTGGACGTGGAACAGAAGCGGTTCTGGGAAAATTCCCTGAGCGTCATTATTGAACGGATTAAGGAATTCGAGCGGTTGGCGGCTACCGCAGTTTAAACACGCTCACCAAACTGTGCATGATATCCGCCTGACTGGAGAGTTCCTCGGAGGCGGATGCCGCTTCTTCCGAAATCGCCGAGTTATGCTGTACGACTTCGGCAATTTGCGACAGCCCTATCGTCACCTGCCCGACCGCTTCCGACTGCTCGCTTGAGGCGTTGGAAATATTCGTAATCAGTTCCGCCACATGGCTTACGTCGGACACAATCGTCTGGAGGGTTTTGGCGGTTTGCGCGGCAATTTGCGTGCCTTCGTTAATCTTGCCGTTGGATTCCTCTATGAGCGTTTCGGTTTCCCTTGCGGCGGACTGGCTGCGGCTCGCCAACGTCCGCACTTCTTCCGCAACGACCATGAACCCTTTGCCGTGCTCGCCCGCCCGCGCCGCTTCCACCGACGCGTTAAGGGCGAGCAGGTTGGTCTGGAACGCGATGTCTTCGATTACTTTTATAATTTTGTTGATTTTCCCGGACGACTCTTTAATCCCTTCCATGGAAACCACCATCCGCTTCATGTCGTCGTCGCCTTTGAGGGCGTTGCGGTGGGACGCGTCGGAAATTTCCACGGCGTTTTTCGCGTTTTCGGCGTTGCGGGAAGTATTTTCGTTGATGGTGAGTATGGTGGCGTTCAGTTCCTCCACGGAAGACGCCTGTTCGCTTGAGCCGTTGGCGAGGGTCATGCTGCTTTCGGAAATTTGGCGCGCGCCTGCGGCGACTTGCTCCGCGGCGGAGTTCATGTCGCCGATGACCGTGCCAAAGGTGGCGATAATGTGGTTAAGCGCGTCCTTGATATCGGAAAAGCCGCCCACATAGTCGCGGGTGATTTCCTGATCGAGGTTGTTGGCGGAAAGCCCCTTCAGCACGGCGGATATCTCGTTTATGTAAGAAGCGATATTGGTGACCGTAACGTTAATCGACTGCTTGATTAACAGGAAGTCGCCCTTATAATGCCCCTCCATCTTGCGCTCAAAATTCCCGTCGGAAACACCGCCGAGTACGTCCGACGCCTCGCTGATAGGCGCGGCAATCGCTTCAAGCAGGTGGTTAAGCTCCTTCATCAGCGCCGCCCAGTCGCCCTTATATTTTTCCACGTCCACGCGGCTGCCGAGCCGCCCGATGCTTGCCTGATGCGCGAGGTTTGTCACGTCGCCGCTGATGGATTTTATAATGCCCCGGAACATGTTGAGCGTGTCGTTCATAAGCGCTTTCTTGCCGGGGTGCCTCATGATATCGGCGTCAAAATCCCCGTTGCCGAAGGCGGTAAGGCACTTGAAGAAATCAATTACCGCGCCTATGATGGCGCTGACCACCTCGTTGACGCTCTGCGCCGCTTCGCGGTAAGCGCCCGGGAAGTTCGAAACATCGAGCTGCGCTTCAATATCGCCCTTTACGTTCAGTTCCTCGCCCAGTTCCTCAAGGTCGGTCACCAGTTTATTGACGATGCGTATCATTTCGGCAAGGCTGCGGGCAAGCATTCCCGTTTCGTCCTTTGACGAGGTATCGATGTTGACGTTGAAATTCCCCCGGGACACATTTTCCGCGACGCCAATCAGCCGCTTAATCGGCTTCGTTATGGTGCCGTCGATATATCTGCCGATTACGATGGAAAGCAGTATGGAGAGCGCGGCAATAACGGCGAAGATTAAAATGGTACTGTTTTTGTTTTCCGTATTTAAATTGGATTCGTTTTGGGAAACCCCTTCCGCGTTAACGCAAAGCCGGTCAACCAAAGCCGCCGCTTCCGCCAGTATGGGGCCGCCCCTCGCCAGATAATCCTTTGCCTCAAGCAACTGACCGGCGCGGGCGAGCGGAACCGCGGGCTGCATATAATTGACGGTATACTCCGCAAGCAGGCGGTTCAAGTGGTCGATTTGGTCGTTTTCCGACGCCCGTGCCGCCAAATCGGTTTGCGCGTCCCGGCTGTTCAGGTCGAGGAATTTGTTCATATCCGCGATGGCGTTTGCGTAAGCGGCGTCAAATTCCCCGCTGAAGCGGTCCACCAAATCGGTGACGCCGGTCTCAAGCACAGCCGTGACCGCGAGCCGCCGCATGTCGATGAAACTGGATTTTAAATCTTTGAGCGCCAGGAGCTTTGCCTGAGGATAATCCAGAAGATAGGTGTAACTGCTGTCGATGTTATTGGAGGAAACGATAGACATGACGGTTAAAACAAACATCAGTACGATAACGATGGTGAAGCCGAAAACCAATCTCATTCCGATTTTTAGATTGCGAAACCAACGCATAATATTATCTCCCGATTATCTTTTGGCGTTTTGTGCCAAATTGCATCCGGGAGGATTATATTACAATTAGTTTAATTAAACAATTCTCATTATTCTATGTCGCCGGTATAATCGGGCGTCAGGCGTTTGTGCCTTTCGCAAATTCCGTAACACTCCTCAAAAAATTCCGGAACGGCGAGTTTTATAACAATACGGCAGTTGTTTTTAACAATGCTCCAATTTATCGCGTCGTAATTGTGCGAGGCAATATTCCGCGCGACTTTGGTTTTGCGGATGATGGGAAGCAGTTTGTCCTCCAGTTCCTCGCTGTTAACTTTCATGCAGGCTTCATAAATATTCGTAAGGCTTTGCGTCAGCGCGAGCCCGTAGATGCCGTCCTCTATCTGCTCGTCGGTTTCGTGCTCAATGTGCGGAAAGATTTCACGCAGTTTACGCGCGTATTTTTCAATATGACTCACGCATTGCTCGTTCACGCTGATAAAACTCATTTCATTCGCCCCATATCCAAACTAAGTCCTCAAGCATTTTTTTATACCCTTTTAACTGGCTCTCCGTTAATTTTTCCGGTTTGTGTAAACAGGCAAAAATACTTGCGTACCGGATGATGTCCAACTCCTTGCGGAACTGGTCCATAAAAATGGAACGCAGCAGCACGCCGGTTTCCGTGAAAGTTTCGTCTGAGAAGGTTTCGTCCATATCGAAAACCAAGTCCACGTCGCTTGCGGGGGAATAATCTTCCCGCGCGTAACTGCCCACCAACCCGACGCGCCTTAGCCCGTGCACGGAAGGCGCGTGGTCGCCGACAATCCTGCGCAGGGTCGCGGCGGTGAGACGCGGCTTAGCGCCGTTTATATCTTTCAATATCCATCGCGTCCTTTATTTCCAAGCCGCGTTCACCCGCGAGGGATTCCAAATGGTGGGTGAACTCGTGCTTTAAAATTTTTAAAAGCTCATTCCGTTGGTGTTCTGCCGTGTACCGGGAATACATCCGCATAAACGAGCCGTAGTACACGACAATGTACCTGCCAAGCCCGCCGTAGCCCTGCCGGTCGTTGTGGTATTCCCCCAAAATATACAGCGGGGACGAAGCTCCGCTTTCCGGGTGAAATTTTACGTCGGGGTGCAGAAACACGCCGCCGTTAAGCTCTTTAAAAAAATCTTCCGGAAGTTCGCCCGCCGCTTCGGCAAGCAGCGCTTCCATTTCGTCGAAAGTGGTCATATTCCTATAATAACAAAAAAAGCGCAGATTCAAAATAGCGGCGTCTCTTACAGTGCTGAGGTCGGGGCTGACAAGTTGACGATGGAAGAGGTAAAATCCATATGCTTTGTGTTGCTTTTATGTTTGCGTTTGATAAGCATTCCAAATTTTCCGATTTGGTGAGTCTGTTGTCAGGGCGAGATTTTAACGACCGTAAATTTAAAGAAGAAATCGCCTAGAAATGACTTTTAATCATAGTATAATGCCACCTGTAAACGAAAAGTTAGATTGAGTTAACTATCGTATCACTAAGGATGTGTATATTTTTGAAAGATGCGATTTATGGTGAACGAGTAGTATGATGGTCCCCTTGGCACTGTACCGACATGTCAATGATTATCCCTAATCCTAATGACCAAGGGGCAGAGCTCCAAGGTCTTTCTTTCACACAAATTTTTCATTCTACCTCTAAGATTTGCCAACCCAAAGAACCGGATTCATTTATTATCAATATACCGTATGTTGGCTTAACGGCGCTGCCGCTTATGTACCTTATGCTTCCCGGGTTCATTATCCAGCAGTTTCTCTCCGGCGTTGGGATGCTGCTTATGCAGGGTTCATGCGTATGACCATGCAATAAAATATCTGCGTTATTATCGGTCATGCTTTTTAACATGCTTATCCGGCTTGTTGCACGATTTTCATCGGTTTGCCTGTATTCATTGAACTCGTTCATAAACGCATAGCTGATAAACGTATGACCATGCGTTATCATGAAGCGTTTGCCGCGTATTTCAACAAGTTTTACCCATTCTTCATCTTCGTTATCAGAATCAACATTCCCCAAAACATTGACCATTTGAATATCAGGATATTCCTCGTTTAATTGTTTCGCGTCCGTAATACAGTCGCCTAAGTGAAATATCATATCCGGCTTTTCCTTATTGACGATACCGCGCATTGTTTCAACATCACCATGCGAATCGGAAAATATCAACATTTTCATTGCTTTGCCTTTCCCTTTGCAAGTTTTTTATTACCTACAATAATGGTATATTCTAAGAGCCTGTCTACTATCTACGTTTGTTGGACTTTGAAGCGAGATTCCCGAAAACGAAGATGTTAGACAGGCTCTAAGACCTTTTTGCCATGCCCGCATAATGGCAGGCGTATTAAAAATACGGCAAAAGCAAAAACTTATGCCTTTACACCACAACAGCCGTACCGGAAGCGATGACCATCATCATGTTGCTTCCCTGATGCCCGATCGTCTCGTAATCCACGTCCACGCCGATTACCGCGTTGGCGCCAATGCTCGACGCGCGCTGCGCCATTTCGTTGATGGCGTTTTCCCGCGCCTCAATCAATTCCCCTTCATAGGAATGGGAGCGCCCGCCGAAGAAATTGGAAAAGCTCGCCGCCAAATCTTTGACAAAATCCACGCCGGCAACCACTTCGCCGAAAACAATGCCTTTGTATTCGCGTATTGGATAGCCGTCCAATGAAGGTGTGGTTGAAATAATCATGCCGTTCTCTCCTTTCAAATATTTTATCCTATTTCCTTCAATTCATACTCCTGCGACCCGAGCCTCAGTTTCTCCAATTCATCCAACTGAACATACGGGTTCTTTCCGTGTATCCGCTCCAATAAATGCCCCTGCTCAAGCAGCTTATGCCCCGTGGGTATGCCGTTTAGCAGCGCGTTCTCGACCTTGATCGCGTCAATGCTCGCGCGTTCCACCGCGACCATATCGTCGCTTGCCATTATCCCGATGTCCGGGACGATGGGCGGGGTGGTGAACCCCCAACAGTCGCACAGCGCGGTGATGTTGGTCAGGAAATTGATATAGTAAACGTTCCCCGGGGCGAAGGTGTCGAGCACCGTCTTGGTGCAGAGCGCCATTCCCGTTTGGAAGTCTTTATAATAATTCCCGTCCATACGGATGGCTCCGGTGGGGCAAACTTTTACGCAATGCTGGCAGTAGGTGCAGTCATGGAAGAACACTTCGTACTTGCCGTCCTCGGTAAACTTGTTGGCTTTATGGTTGCAGCCGTTTAAACAGAGTTTGCAGTGGGTGCATTTTTCCCCGTCCCAGGCGAGGCCGCCTTCCAACGCGTGAAGCTGTTGGCGGGTGCGGTCGGTGACACAGCCCATGGCGATATTTTTACACGCCCCGCCGAAGCCGCACGCCCCGTGACCCTTCACATGGGAAAAATCGATCATCACGTCCGCGTCCTGTATGTAGCCGCCGATATCCACATTTTTAAACGTTTTGAAATCCACTTCCCGCTCGTACACGTACTTCCCGAGAAAACCGCACACGTCGAGTATGGGGCAGCCGAGCAGCTCCTCCGTATACCCGCGCATGCGCGCGTCGGCTACGGTCTGGTCGGTGATAAAAACTTCCGCGCCGTAACCCTTTAGTTTATCCACGAGCATTTTCACAAACATGGGGTGTATGGTGGTGAAGCCCGTCCCCCTGCCCACATGCATCTTAATGGCGGTGGTCTTGCTTTTTACTTTTTTCTCAAGCCCGGATTCGTCAATCAGCCTTCCGAATTTCGCCGGGAGGGTTACGCTCGCGTCATACTTGTCAAAGGCGACGGACGCGAATAAAACGTTGGATTTCATCCTATTCCTCTTTTCTTATGCTCTTGCCTGCCCCGAGCCGTATATCACATATTTTGTACTGGTGAGCGCGTTAAGCCCCATGGGACCGCGGGCGTGCAGTTTTTGCGTGCTGATTCCGATTTCCGCGCCAAGCCCGAACTCCGCGCCGTCGGTGAAGCGCGTGGAGGCGTTGACATACACCGCCGCGGAGTCCACCTCGTCCAAGAACTTCTGTGAATTCGTATAGGAATTCGTCAGTATCGCGTCGGAATGCCCGGTACCGTAACGGTTGATATGGGCAATCGCTTCGTCTACGTTGGAAACGATTTTAACGCCGATGATCATGTCGAGGTATTCCGTGCCCCAGTCCGCCACGAGCGCCGGTTTCGCGCCGGGCAGCGAGGCGCAGACCCATTCGTCGCCCCGGATTTCCACTTTGTTGTCGCTAAGCACCTTCCCGACCGTGGGCATGAAAAAATCCGCGATGGCTTCGTGCACCAGAAGTTTTTCGCAGGCGTTGCAGACGCCGGGGCGCTGGACTTTCGCGTTGACGACTATTTCCACCGCCCGTTCAAGGTCGGCGGATTCGTCCACGAAGATATGGCAGTTGCCCACTCCCGTAGCGATTACCGGAACGGTGCTGTTTTCCACCGCGGTGGTGATAAGCCCGGCGCCGCCGCGAGGTATCAATACGTCCAAATAGGGCAGCCGCATGAATTGCAGCGCGATATCCCGGGAAGTATCGGTAATCAGCTGCACCAGATGGATGGGATGCCCTTCCTTCCGCAAAACTTCCTGCAAGACCGAAACAATCGCCGTATTGGAATTGAGCGCTTCGGAACCGCCGCGCAGTATGCAGCTGTTCCCGGCTTTAAAGCACAGCGCGAAGGCGTCTGCGGTCACGTTTGGCCGCGCTTCGTAAATGATACCCACCACGCCGAGGGGCACGCGCTTTTGCCCCACGTTCAGCCCGTTCTTTTGCGGTCTCATGGAGATGATTTCCCCTACGGGGTCGTCGAGCGCCGCCACGTCCCGCAGCCCGTCCGCCATGCCCTGCACGCGCTTTTGCGTGAGCAGCAGCCGGTCGGCGAAGGCGGTTTTTGAAATGTCCATTTGCTCCATGTCTTTTTTGTTTTCGAAAACCAGAAAATCGCTTTCGGCTTCGATGGCGGCTGCGCACGCGTTAAGCAGCCTGTTTTTCTCGGTTGTGCTCAACCGCGCGGCGTGACGCGAAGCGTCTTTTGCCTGTAATCCAATCAGTTCGAGGGAATCCATACATTGCCTCCCGATTTTTTTATGAATAGTGTACCCTCCGGCTCGCCCGCGAGCAAGCGCCAAATAATCGCCGGGTCTTCGCCGCTTGCGATTACCATGTCGATTCCCCGCTCCGTGACCAGTTTTGCGGCGGTAATTTTACTGATCATCCCTCCGGAACCGAGCTTCGAGGAAGAACCGCCCGCCAGTTCCTCAATTTCCCGGGTTATGGCGGGTATCTCGCGGAAAACCTTCGCGCCGGGGTTTTGCTTGGGGTCGGCGTCGTACATGCCGTCGGTGTCGGAAAGGTTAATCAGCAGCTCGCTGTCGGAGAGGATGGAAACATACGCGGAAAGCGTGTCGTTTTCGCTGAAACCGAGCTCGTCGGTGGAAACGCTGTCGTTCTCGTTGACCAACGGGATTACGCGCATTTCCCGCAGCGCCTTTAAGGTGTTGCGCGCGTTTTGCTTGCTCACTTCGTTTTCGATTACGTCTTTCGTAAGCAGAATCTGCGCGATTTCCTGATTATAGCGGGAAAAGAACCGCTGATAAATCTGCATGAGCATCGCCTGCCCCACGGCGGACGCCGCTTGCTTGCCGACTACGTCCCGGGGGCGTTCGGTAAGCCCGAGCCGGTCCGCGCCCACGGCGATAGCCCCGGAGGTGACCAGAATCATTTCCTTCCCCTGGTTGCACAGGTCGGAAAGGACGGTGCAAATTTCCTCGATACGGCGCAGGTTTAACCTGCCGTTGGGGTAGGTGAGGGTAGTGGTCCCGACTTTCACCACCACGCGTTGGTGTGACTTTAACGCTTCACGCGCGGACATTTTCGCCTCCGTTTAACACTTAATCAGGGGTTGAGTTGAATAGCGCTATACTATAATGCGTTCAGCGTTATTTGCGAAGGGCTGACGCGATAAGAGCCAGTCTAAAACAATATTTGTATCAATTAACAGGGCCGTATTTTTCATGTAAGTATTCAGCCCTTTCACTTTCAAAATTAATATCGCTCTTTATACTTCCAGTGTGCTTGTGTAAAATGGATAACGCTTCTTCAACGGATATTTTATCTTTCACATATTCATCCGTAAACAAAACAATAACCCGCGTTTTATTTACAGGTGCTTTTTTATCTAATTTAATTATTCCATTATCATAAATCCCCTGAATTGCTTGCATATTTATACCTCCATAAACGCGAATTCAATGGTTACCCGTTGCCGTACTTTGGCGGAAAATATTATTTATATCTCAACTATTCCAAGCACATTCATAGGATCGCCACCTCCGCAGCCTACATAGCAACAACGAATCCCGGATTTTTAACCCGCCGACCCCCACTATACTATTCTGTATGGAACGAATCAACATAAATTAACGCGCCGGCTTAAACCGTATAAAATATATAGGGTCGAAAAAATCCTAAATTACCGGACTTTATTCGACCCTGTCCTTGTATTGACCCCGGCGTTTTCACGCCCCTTCGTTTGCGCGGAAAATTCTCAATACCTGTTGTCAAACACCCTCGTGGATTTCTTTTCGCTTCTCGGCAGTTCGCCTATCCCCACCGCCTTTGCCTTCGGCGTAAGCCCGATGCGGTCCTTAAACTCGCTCGCCACCTGCTTTTCCAACGCGGCGGCGGGCTCGCCCATTTCAAGCTGCGTCTCGAAGAACAGCGTGAGGATGTCGCGCCCGTTCAGGTGGTCAATCATAATCTGGTATTCGCTGCTCACCCCGTCGATGGTGGCGAGCAGCTCGTCCACCTTGCCCGGGAACAGGATGACGCCGCGCACCTTCACCATGTCGTCGGAGCGGCCGATCAGCGTGTCAATCCTCGGGTAGTCCAACCCGCATTCGCATTTTCCCGGCAGCGCCCTCGTCAGGTCGTGGGTGCGGTAGCGGATAAGCGGCGCGCCTTCCTTGCGCAGCGTGGTAATCACCAGTTCGCCGATTTCGCCCTCCGGAAGCAGCTCCCCCGTTTTCGGGTCGATGATTTCAAAGTAAAAATAATCCGTCCACATGTGCATCCCGCGTTCGCAATCGCAGCTTATGCCTATGCCCGGGCCGTAAATTTCCGTAAGCCCGTAGATATCGTAGAGCTTTACCCCAAGCTCGCCCGCGATACGCTTGCGCATTTTTTCGCCCCAACGTTCCGAGCCGATTACCCCGGCGCGCAGGTGGATTTTGTCGCGCACGCCGCGTTTTTCGATTTCCTCCGCCAACAGCAGCGCGTAAGAGGACGTGGCGCACAAAACCGTGGACTTTAAATCAATCATGATTTTAATCTGTTTGTCGGTATTGCCCGGTCCCATGGGAAGCGCCATCGCCCCGAGCAGTTCCGCCCCTGCCTGGAAGCCTATGCCCGCCGTCCACAGCCCGTAGCCCGGCGTGATATGTATGCGGTCGAGGTTGGTCAGCCCCGCCGTTTCGTAACAGCGCTTGAACATGACCGCCCAATCCTGCACGTCGGTCCGGGTATAGGGGATGATTACGGGCGTGCCCGTGGTGCCCGAGGACGAGTGTATGCGCACGATTTCTTCATCCGGCACGGCCTGCAGCCCCAACGGATACGCGCCGCGCAAATCCTCCTTGTCCGTGAAGGGGAGCTTTTGGAAATCCTCCATGGAGGCAATATCCTCCGCATCGATTCCCTTGAAGCGCTCCTTGTAAAACGCCCCGTTCATCGCGTGCCTTATGGCGTTCTTAATGCCGCTCAATGTATTGTCCATCTGTTTTTTCCTCCTTCAAAAGCTTTTATATTCATTTCCAAAAACCGGGGGTTAATCATCTGCTGCAGCGCTTCCTCAAACGCGCCCGCCTCAAAGGGGAACTTCCCGCTTCCCGCGGCGATGCCGAGCAGCGCCACGTTGAGGGTTTTTATATTTTCCCCCGCCAGTTCCGCGCCGTTTGCCGTTATCAGGTTGGATACGCTGGCGCGAAGGTATGCGAGCATTTCCCCCGCGTCATAGGTATTGCCGCCCAAAGCGCCGGAGGCGGGCTTGACGGCGTTTTCGCACACCACCATCAGTCCGCCTTTAGAGAGATATTTCAACTGGCGGACGCCCTCCGCCGGTTCGAAGGCGATTAGCAAATCCGCGCCGCCAAGCGGTATGACGGGCGAAAAAATTTCCGCGCCCACCCGCACATGGCTGACGACGCTGCCGCCGCGCTGCGCCATGCCGATGGTCTCGGCGGTGCGCGCGTTAAAGCCCCGGCTCATCGCCGCCGCGGCGATAAGCTTTGAAGCGAGCACCGTTCCCTGCCCGCCCACTCCGGCGATCATGCAATTAAACATTTTGCCCGCCTCCTTCGCTTAAAATCGCTTTCGCGGGGCAAACGCCCGCGCAAAGCCCGCATCCGGCGCAAAGCCCGGGGGTTATATAAGCCTTGCGGGATTCCATGCTAACGGCGGGGCAGCCGAGCTTTTTGACGCACAGGGTACAGCCGGTGCATTTTTCCGGGTTAATTTTATACTTCGGCTTTTCTTTCCCCCGCAGCAGCGCGATACAGGGCGACTCAAAGAGGAGGACGCGCACGCCCTTTTGCGCGGCTGCGCCCCTGACCGCTTCCTTCGCCGCCTTTTGGTCCAACGGGTCGGCTTTGTACACTTCCGATACGCCCAACGCGCGCACCACTTTTTCAATGCTGATTTTTTCCGATTGCCCGCCCATCATGGTGACGCCGGTGCCGGGGTGGGGCTGGCTGCCCGTCATGGCGGTGGTCGAATTGTCGAGCACCGCTACGATGATGTCCGTTTGGTTGTACACGGCGTTGACAATCCCCGTTATCCCGGAATGAAAGAACGTGGAGTCCCCGATAAACGCGAAGTGCAAAACCTCCGGCGCCATACGCTGCAGCCCCTGCGCGACGGTGACGCCCGCGCCCATGCACAGGCAGGTGTCCACCATGTCGAGGGGCTGCGCGTTGCCCAAGGTGTAGCAGCCGATATCCCCGGAGAAAACGGCGGGAGTGCCTTTCACCGCTTCCTTCACCGCGTGGAACGACGCCCTGTGGGGGCAGCCCGCGCACAGTACCGGCGGCCTTACGGGCAGGCGCGGCGGTTCCGGGGCGCCGTCAGGGGAAACCGTTTTTGCGTTCCCCAGAAACGCCGAAACCGCGTTCGCCACGATTTCCGGCGTGTTTTCCCCCGCGCGGGGCATATGCCCCGTCCGTTTGCCGAGGATTTTTGCGCTGATTCCGTTGACTCCGCAGAGCCTTACCAGTTCGTCCTCAATGACCGGGTCCAATTCCTCCGCGACTAGCACTTCCTCCAACCCGTCGAGGAATTTTAGCGCCAACGCGTCCGGGAACGGCACGGTGGAGATTTTAAGCAGTTTGCATTCGTCTTCCTTTAAATTTTCCCGCACATACGCGTAGCTTACGCCCCCGGCGGCGATTCCTTTTTTTCCGGCGGCGTTGCCCCCCGTATAAAAGTTATGGCTCATATTTGAAAATTCAACGCGGGCGCGCACAAGCTCGTCCTCGATTTTTTGATGGTTTTCGTAAACGAGCTTGGGGAAAATCGTCCAACGGCTGCTCTTTTCAAAACCCGGCGGCGTGCGCCGCGCTATTTCCGGCGAGATTTCCACGGACGCGCAGCTATGGCAAACCCGGGTGGTGGGGCGCAGGATTACCGGCCTGCCGTACCGCTCGGAATGCGCGAAGGCGTAAGCGGCCATTTCATACGCTTCCTCGGGCGAGGACGGGTCGAACAGCGCGAGCTTGGCGAAGCCCGCGAAACGCCGGGTGTCCTGCTCGGTTTGGGAGGAAATCGGGCCGGGGTCGTCGGCGACCACGAGCACCAGGCCGCCTTTTACGCCTACGTAATTCAAGCTCATCAAAGGGTCGGAAGCCACGTTCAGCCCCACCTGCTTCATCGTAACCAGCGCCCGCGCGCCGGAATAAGCCGCCCCCGCCGCCACCTCAAGCGCCGCCTTTTCGTTTACGGACCATTCCACGTAAATTTGCCCGCCGCTATTGTTTTTCGCCACCGTCTCCAGTACCTCAGACGAAGGCGTGCCGGGGTAACCGGTCACCACGCGCACGCCCGCGCGTATCGCGCCGAGGGCGATTGCCTCGTTGCCCATTAAAAGTTTCTTTGCCATGCCATCAGCCCTTCAGTTTTGATTTCATCAGCATAACCACAAGCGCCGCCCCCATTGCCGCCAATACGCCGAGAGCGATAAACTTCACCGCCACGTCGGTAATCAAACCCGCCGCCATCGGGAATGTCAGCGCGGAAAGCGCGAAGCCCACCATGACCGCGCCGTAATTGGAGCCCACGTTTTTGATTCCGAAATAATCCGCCGTCAGCACCGGGTAAATCCCCGAGTAGCCGCCGTAGCAAAACGCGATTACCGCAATCGCCGCGATAAACAGGAAGCCGTTTACGAAGCTGAGCAGCACCGCGCAAACGGCGGTGGCGAGGATGATGGTCATCGTCGCCTTCTCCCTGCCTATTTTGTCGGAAAGAAGCGGCGTCCCCAACCTGCCCAACGCGTTCGCGACGCCGGTGAGCATTACCACCGCCGTTCCGAAAGCCTCGCCCAGTCCGCGTTCCGCCGCGAGGGTTTTAAAGGACGGGTTGAGGATGAAATACGCCGCGGTGGCGAACATCAGCGAAAGGGTCAGGAAATAAAATTCCTTTGTTTTGACCGCCTGCAAAACGGTGAACTGCTTTTTCTGCATAAGCTCGGAGGAAGCCCCGCCCGCAGCGCCGCTTTCCCCGGGCATTTTTATAAAGCGGAACAGCGCGGCGACGGCGATTACAAACACCGCGCCGAGGATGACGAAAGTATTCCGCAGCCCGAACCGCCCGATCAGCGCCTCAATCAGCGGGGCGAACAGCACGGTGGAAAAGCCGAACGCGCACACGCTTATGCCCGTGGCGAAGCCCCGGTTTTGGGGGAACCATTTCTGCGCGGCGGAAATAATCGCGTTATACGCCGCGCCGACGCCAAAACCGCCGATGATTCCGTATGTAATATAAATCGCCCAAGCGAGTTCCTTCGGTAAAAACGCGGTAATCAACATACCCGAACCGAGCATCAGCCCGCCGAGCAGCACGATACGCTCGCTGCGCATGACCGCGAGCAGTTTCCCGCCGGTTAAAATACCCACTACAAAAAAGCTCAGCATAAAGGACGAAGTAAGCTTCGCGCCTTCCGCGCTCCATCCGAATTCCGCGCTTACGGGCTGTACAAAAACGCTCCACACGTACAGGATTCCCAAAAGCAGTTGCAGGAAACTTCCCGTTACCAATACCTTCATACCCTGCCGGAAATCCCGCTTCGCGGATTCCGAACCGCTTCGTCCCTGTTCGTCGGGTTTCTTCCTGTTCTGTGTTACCGACGCTGCCATAACATCATCTCCTTTTTATAATCGGGCTGAAATAAAAAAGCCCGTCCTTAGATATATCATCCAAGGACGGGCGATATTTCACCCGTGGTGCCACCTTGATTCGCGGGTGGAAACCCGCCTCAGCCGGAGTACAAGCATACCCTTCGGCCTTTACGCAGCCGATACGTCGGGGAATACTCGGGCAATACCCTTTGACCCCGCCCTCCGCGGCCCATTTGGCGCACTGCTTTCTGCGGGTTCTCAGCCTGACGGCGTATGTACGCCGTAACCCCGCTCTCTGTGAGTGCACGCGGCGTTTATTAAACGCCCTGCGCCGTTATCTCCGCATCAATGGTTTTTCGTATTTTTACACCGGGAAGGGAAATTGTCAATAAAAAATTTTCGTGAATTTTTTCGTGAAAATGCTTCGTCGCTGCGCTCCTCTGCATTTTCACGATGTACGGTTTGAATGAATCGGCTTCAAATCCTCACTTTGTTCGGATTTGCGGTCGCCGATTTCCCTCAGG
>JAISWA010000054.1 GCA_031271275.1 Clostridiales bacterium
CCGTCCAATACGGTTGAGTGCCCCCAACCCCGGCGCGGCGCATAATCATCAGGGTGATAAGACGCGTCAAAAATAATCAAATCGGCGCCCCGGCAGCGATCGCTCAGCGCGTCGAAAGCTTTGGCGGGGAGCGGCCCCAGTTCAAAATCCAACATGTAAATCAACGATTTTTTCCCGTCCGTAATACAGAAAGAAAGGCATCCGTCCGAATGGCTCGCGGAAAAAGGCGCGACGCTCAGCCCGCCGGCTTGAAACGCTTCACCCGGCTTTACAAGCACGGTCCCCGCCGTGGCGTAACAGGGCATAGACACCGGCCACCACGGCGGCTCAAACGCGCCGAAGGGGTTTTCCCTCGGGGTAAACACTCTTACGCCGGAGTCCTCCCATACCGGCGTAAAAGTGGAAAGCCCGATGGTATGGTCAAAATGCAAATGGCTGAGCAAAATATCAAAAGGACGGGAACGCAGCCGGGGATAATCCGGCATGGTACGGCGAAGTTCCTCATCCAAACGCATAAGGCCTGAACCCGCGTCGAGGATAAGCGCGCCTTCCCCCGTTTCCAGTTTAAAGCACGCGGTATTGCCGCCGTAACGGGCGTGGGCCGCGCATTCACAGGAAACGGAGCCGCGGCATCCGTAAACGGTCAGCTTCATTTCTGAATCACCAACGGCATCTGCCTGATTTGGTTGTTTACGGTGTCCGTTATGTATAACACGCCATTTTGCGCGTATACGTCGGAAGGCATGTTAAAGGACGCCGAAAGCGCTTCTCCGTTCACTGCTCCCGGTTCCCCGGTACCGGCAAGCGTAATTACTTCGCCGTCGGCGATTGCGCGTATACGGTGGTTTCCGCTGTCCGCGACAATAAGCATACCGTCGGCAAGCGTTAAACCTCTCGGCAGATTAAACAGTGCCTCCGCTGCGGGTCCGTCGGCAAATCCCCCCAACGGGCTTCCGTCCTCGTCCGTCTTGGCGGTAACGCCCGTCAGGGTGAACACGGAGCCGTTCTCTATTACGCGAATGCAGTGGTTCCCGCTGTCTGATACATAAACCCGCCCGCCGTCTTCCGATACCGCAATACCTGATGGGCAGTTAAACCGCGCTTCCGCGCCGTCGCCGTCCAAATTGCCAAGTTGCCCCGGCATACCGGCTATGGTAGTCACATCGCCCTCACTGCTGATTTTGCGTATACAGTGATTAAGCGTGTCCGCCACATATAAATTCCCGCTTTTGTCGAAAGATAACGCCGACGGGCTGTTAAAACGCGCCTCTTTTAGCGTCCCGTCCATGTGACCGGCTTCCTTGCCGCTGTATGTGGCAATTTTTGATTTCCCGATAACGCGGATAACGTGATTCTCACTGTCCGCTATAAACAACTGTCCCTGCCCGTCCGCGGCAAGCCCTACGGGGCGGTTTAACAGCGCCATCCTAATCAAGCCGTCTTTATAATCGCCTTTGGGGAAACGATACGCATCCATACCGAGTACGCTGCCTGCCAGCGTTCCGATTTCACCTTCCGCGTCAGCGGTTCGTATCAGATTATTATACGTGTCCGCAATATACAGCCTTTCGCCGTCACCGGTCAGCCCCATCGGAAGGTTAAACCGCGCGGAAACGAATCCGTCCACCGCGCCGTGGCTTCCCATTCCCGCAAGTAAAGTAACGGCGGCGGGTTCTTCCTCCGCGTTAAAGGCGGTTAAATTTATCGAAAACAATCCCAACAATCCGGCAAACAGCAGCGCGGCGGCTTTTTTTAACATAGGTAAGCTCCTTTCAGCCCCTGTATTTATCGTCTATTTCACGAAGGCGTTCCGACGCGAGCCGCGCGTAAAAGGAATTTACGCCCGGTTCGCCTTTTACGCGCCGAAAAAAATCTTCCGCCATTTTATAATTTCCCCTTTTAAAAATCAGCTCCGCCGTCAGCATTTCCGCGCGCAGCCGTTGGCTGCGGGGCGGGTCGCCTTTCTCACACACAGCGAGGAATAAATCCAAGGCTTGCCGCTCGGCGTAGCCACGCATGTTTTCATCCTCACATTCGCCGTACAGCCAACTTGCGCGCTGCCATATCCGCGCCTTTATGATATCGGCGTGAGGGAAACATAAGCCCGCGCACATTTCTGTCAGAAACAGCAACGCGAAAAAGTCGTTTGCGTCCCTTAC
Source organism: Clostridiales bacterium (assembly GCA_031271275.1). GTDB lineage: Bacteria > Bacillota > Clostridia > Lachnospirales > WQUN01 > JAISWA01. The sequence goes on from JAISWA010000054.1 coordinate 2,160, forward strand.
CCCGTTGTCGTCCAAACAAAAACGGCCGCGAAACGGGGCAAGGCGTTCGGTAAGCAAACGCGCGCAGGAGGTATGCGCTTTTTCGAACTGGTCATAAAACGCGCTGACACAGCAGTTAGGGCAACCTATTATTTCATAATATAATAAATCATAGGTTTTACTCCTGATTTGCCCGTCCTCGCCGGTTCTTTTTAATTCCAACGCCTGCAGCGCGCTCTCCGACAACGGGCGCGGCACAAATCGCGAAAATACCTTAAGGCAAAAAGGACATTGAAAAGACCGAAGCGCCGTCTCTGCCGGAGGCGGCGGCATCTGCCGCGCGTAAACCCTGTGCCCCGCAGGGAACAGTGAGTCGGCGGAAGGGTGCGGGTCGTCCTTATCCGTCAATCGGAAATTGCTTTCTTCCAACCGGGCGCAAAGTGTGCGGAGCAGGGAGTACGTCAATTCCGCCTGACTCTCGAAAAATTCCAACGCGTTTTTCCGGTTAATCCTTAAGGCGATCAAATCCTCCGCGGCAACCACGTCCGCGGTGCGTTCCTTATTCAGGAACAACGACATTTCCCCGAAAAAGTCACCCGCGCGAAGGCTTGCAAGCCGGGTGGCGTTTTGCCTGCCGTAATTTTTATAAACCTCCGCCCTGCCTTTCAAAATGATGTACATGCTGTCCGTATCTCCGTCGCCTTCACGCATAATCACCGCGTTTTTGGCAAACCGCTGCGGATTGGATTTTTCAATCAGCATTTGCAAGTCAACCATTAAAATACCTCCCGGAAATTAAAGAGTTACCGAAAGCGACGAAGGCGATGTATCGGAAGGCGTGGGCACAGGCGTGGGCGTGGGAGATGACGTAGGCCTTGGGGTTGGGCGTGGCGTAGGGCTTGGCGTGGGGGTCAAGGTAGGCTTCGGCGTAGGGACGGCATCTTCCGCCGCCGCTTCCGCCGCGACTGCTTCTTCAATCATTTGGGGAAGCGCCTCAACCTGTTCTTCCGTTATTATCCCTGACTCAAGCAAGATATCCTCGTAACTTTCCACCGCTCTTAACGCAAACGAGTCCATGTTTTCTAACTCAATGCCCTCGACAATTTGATATTCCCCGCCTTCGCTGCGCACATAGTTTTCCGGCAGAACATCGTTTTCATCATAAAGCCCGTCGTAAGCGTATAACGTGTTGCCTGCAGATACTTCATAATTGTCTACCTCGCCCGACCCTTCTATCATAGTAACGGTCACGAGGCTTAAATCTCTGGACAAAATATATATTGTGCCGCGTACCGCGGAGGACGTGTTGCCCGCGCGGGTCTCAAGGCGCTGCCCTTCCGGCTGCTTGCCTGCGTCCATTAGCAAGCTGCCGCTCTGCATGGATATGGAAAGCGTGGACTCAGACGCCCTGCTTATCACTACTTTAGAAGATTGGTCCATTTGTACGATTGCATTATCGTCCAAGCTTAAATAACAGTAGGAATCCTTGCCTGTAGCTACGGTATAGCCTTCGTGAAGCTTGAGCCCTTCTTTTGCCGCAAAGGTTAAGGGCGTGCCTTTTGTCATCACCACGTCTTCGCCCTCGATTTTAAAAATCGAAACGATCCGCGCTTCCGCCAACGGTTCCGCCTCCGCTTCCGCCGTCGCTTCTGCCGCCGGTTCCGCTTCAGCGGCATACACATAGGCAAACCGGCACGCCACGGCGATTGCCAAAACCATTAAACACGCGGTTATCTTCCTTTGAGGTGTTTTTTCCACTCCGCTCATCCCCTTCGTGATTTCTTTTGTAAAAATATTTAAAATGCTCAGATTGAAACCTGTTGCGTTGCAAACATTTTAACATATTTTCTGTCGAAAAGGGAGGGCCTGTTAAACATTATTCACAATAGCCGCCGGGCGCGTACAAGCAAAAAAATACAGCCTCTTTGAAGAAGCTGTATAAATTCATTGCGATTATTTTCCTCAACCCACCGACATATGCCTTGCCCTGCGCCGCTTGGGTTTTCTGACAATCGGTTGGCGGTTGTCGTTCAAGACCAACTGCGGCGGCAGTTTCTGCTCCACCGTCTCCCGGGTGATAATACATTTCTCTACTTTATTATTGGAAGGCACTTCGTACATGATATCCGTCAGTATTCCCTCCACAATCGCCCTAAGCCCGCGGGCGCCGGTGCGGCGCTCAATCGCGAGCTTCGCGATGGCGCGCAGGGCGTCTTCCTCAAACTCAAGGCGCACATTATCCAACTCAAGCATGAATTGAAACTGCTTGGTCAGCGCGTTCTTGGGTTCCTTCAATATGGACATCAGCGCGTCTTCGTCCAAGTTGGAAAGGGTGACGATCATGGGCAGCCGCCCGATGATTTCCGGTATCAGCCCGTACTTGTGCAAGTCCTGCGGCTGTAAATCCTTTAAAACGTCTATGGAAAGCCGCTCGCTTTTGGTGATTACTTCCGCGCCGAAGCCGATGACCTTTTTATTGAGCCGCTGCTCCACGATTTTTTCAATCCCGTCGAAAGCGCCCCCGCATATGAACAAAATATTCGCGGTGTTTATCTGTATAAAATCCTGATGGGGGTGCTTGCGCCCGCCCTGCGGCGGTACGGAAGCAATCGTCCCCTCGAGAATTTTTAACAGCGCCTGCTGCACGCCCTCGCCGCTTACGTCGCGGGTGATGGACGGGTTGTCGGAGCGGCGGGATATCTTGTCAATTTCATCCACGTAAATAATGCCGCGCTCCGCCCGCTCGATATCAAAATCCGCCGCCTGTATGAGCTTCAATAAAATATTTTCCACGTCTTCGCCTACGTACCCGGCTTCCGTCAGCGCCGTGGCGTCCGCTATGGCGAAAGGCACATGCAAAAACCGCGCCAATGTTTCCGCCATGTAGGTCTTGCCCACGCCGGTGGGGCCGATTAGCAGGATATTGCTTTTCTGCAGTTCCACCTCGTCGTCGCCGATTTCGCGCATGGTAATGCGCTTATAATGGTTGTACACCGCCACGGAAAGCGCGACCTTCGCGCGGTCCTGTCCTATTACGTACTCGTCGAGGAACGCGCGTATGTCTTTAGGCTTCGGTAAACGGAAAGTATCGTCAAACTGCGGCGTCTCAACCTCGCCTTCCTCCAATATATCGGAGCAGAGGTCTACGCACTCGTCGCAGATATACACATTCGGCCCCGCGATAATTTTAACCACTTCGTCCTGCGTCTTGCCGCAGAAGGAACACCTTACCGCTTTACGGTCGTCCAGTTTTGCGGGCATTCGGTCACCTCCGGGTTATAACCTTGTCAATGATGCCATATTCAAGCGCTTCTTCCGCCGTCATGTAATGGTCGCGCTCGTGGTCGCGCTCCACCACCTCAAAGGGCTGACCGGTATTCTCCGACATAATGGTCAGCATTTTCTTTTTCGTTTTGATAATATGCTCCGTATGGATAAACATGTCCGTCGCCTGCCCGCGCGTACCGCCGGAGGGTTGGTGAATCAAAATTTCCGCGTTGGGAAGGGCGAACCGCTTCCCCTTCGCGCCGCCCGTAAGTAAAAACGCGCCCATGCTCGCCGCCATGCCCACGCATATGGTAGAGACGTCGCATTTGATATGGTTCATGGTGTCGTAAATGGCGAACCCGGAATGGATATGCCCGCCGGGGCTGTTGATGTAGAAGTTAATATCCTTGTCCGGGTCCTCCGACGCGAGGAACAGCATCTGCGCCACCACAAGGCTCGCGGTGACGTCGTTGACCTCGTCGCTCAGGAAAATAATCCGGTCTTTCAGCAGCCGGGAATAAATATCATAGGAACGCTCGCCCCGGCTTGTTTGCTCAATTACATAGGGAACCAAACTGCTCATGTATCTTCCTCCATTTTAATATTATAGACCCTGCTCTACCGCGACGGCTTTTTCCACCAGGAAGTCAAGTGCCTTCTGGTTAAGTATTTCGCCGATGATTTCCGCCTTGCGGTCGGGTTTTATTTTTTCAAGCAGCTCGTCCGCCGGCATTTTAAACCGTTCCGCCATTTCGTTAACACGCTTGAGGTAATCTTCTTCCGATGCTTCTATTTTTTCTTTCTTCGCGACGGCTTCCAACGCGAGGATAGAATCTACTTCCTCATGCGCCTTGGTCATGTAGCTTTCTTTAAGCGCCGCTTCGTCTACCTGCGCGAACTGCATGTACATTTCCCAACTCATGCCCTGATGCGCAAGCTGATGCTTTAAATCTTCGACCATATCTTCCACGCGGCCCGTATACATGACCTCCGGAACGTCCATCACGGTTTTTTCGATCAACTGCTTGATAACGGCGGTTTTAATATTCATATCGGCCTGATCTTCTTTTTCCTTGCGAATCTTCTCCGCAAGGGAATCGCGGTATTCCGCCAGCGTGTCAAATTCCGAAACGTCCTGCGCGAAATCGTCGTCAATCTCCGGATATTCCTTGCGCTTTACGTCTAATACCTCGACCTCGAACATGGCGTCTTTTCCCGCAAGGTCAGTATGCCCATAATCCTCGGGGAACTTAACATTAACCTCGATATCGTCGCCGGGCACATGCCCGACGATTTGATCCTCAAAGGTATCTATGAAGGTATGCGTGCCCAATGTCAAATCGTAATCCTTGCCCTCGCCGCCCTCAAACGGTTCGCCGTCGCTGTAGCCCTTGAAGTTTATGGAAACGATATCGCCCATTTGCGCGGGTTCGTCCACGCTTACCTGCCGGGCGTTCTTCTCCCGCTCCGCCTGAAGCTTCGCCTGAATGTCGGAGTCGTTTGGCTCGGTATCCTGTTTCGGGTACGTAAGACCGTAATATCCGTCAACTTCCACCTGCGGCTTGACATAAACCTCCGCTTCGAATACGACGCCGTTGTCCTCGTCGGCGCTTTGCAATTTAATAGACGGGCGGTACACCGGTTCTACCCCGTGCTCGTCAAGCGCGTTTTCATACGCGTCCGGCAGCACATGGTTGATGGCGTCGTCATAAAAAAAGTCTTTGCCGTACATTCGCTCGATAACCCTGCGGGGGGCTTTACCCTTACGGAAGCCGGGGATGGTGACAAGGCCCTTGTTCTTCTGGTACGAAAACTGCAAGCCCTCCCTGAATTTTTCCGGCGAAACATCAATCGTGAGTTTTATTTTGTTTTTCTCGAGCTGCTCGAACGTGCTCATCAGCGCAAAATCCTCTCTTGTCAAGAATTAATTTTCCTTCAAACCACGCGCAAGTATATCACAGCGGAAAACCTATTGCTATACCGCGCGGCGTTTGGCGTGGTTTAAAGGGGAGCCGCGGTTGACTTTGCCAATGCGCTGCGCTAAACTCGCACCGGTGATTATCAATGCCGGGTGTCCAAGATATAGCTGTTCTTGCCAGTGAAGCGTTATTGCCCGAGTATCGGGCGTTCCTTTCTAAGAGCCCTGAAGTCAAAGTTCTGCTCGTCACGTCGCGTAAGTCCGATATTATTGATTATTTCGAACATAACAGCATAAGCCGCAGCACGATGATTGTCGTGGCGGACATGGCGTCGGGCGTCGCGGATTTTAATTTCCTTTCTGCCGTAAAAGAAAAAAACATTCCCCTTGTGGCGGTGGTGTCTTCCGTAAAGGAAGGTTTTTCTGCTTTAGAAAAAGGCGCGTCCGACATGGTCGTCCGTCACGAAACCGAAACGGACAGGAACGCTTTTTTTTACCGTATGCTCGTTACGCAAATCCTGAAAGTCGCCGGGGAATACCGCTCGGTCAACCGTTGGGACAATAAGTCCAATTATGAGGCAATGAGCGGGAAGATTGTCGCCATCGGTTCCTCCACCGGCGGGACGGAAACACTGCTCAACATCATCAAACAACTCCCCGCCGAAATGCCCCCGGTGCTTGTGGTGCAGCACATGCCCCCGGTGTTTACGAAAATGTACGCGGAGCGGATGGACGACCAATGCCCCATGCACGTAGTCGAAGCCCGCGACGGCGACCGCCTTTCCAACGGGCTTGTTTTTATCGCGCCGGGCGACTACCACATGACGTTGGCGAAATCGGAAGGGCAGTTCTACCTTGAGTGTAAAAAGGGCGAGAAAGTTCTCGGGCAGTGCCCGTCCGTGGACGTGCTGTTTAATTCCGTAGCGAATGTCGCGAAGGAAAACGCGGTGGGCGTTATTTTAACGGGGATGGGTTCCGACGGCGCGCGCGGGCTTTTAAACATGCGGCAGCAGGGCGCGCACACCATCGGGCAGGACGAAAAAACTAGCGTGGTTTACGGGATGCCCCGCGCCGCCTATGAAATGGGCGCGGTAACGGTTCAGCTTCCGATGGAAAAAATCCCCCAGGAAATTGTCAGCAGCGCCAATTTTAAATAAAGGAGCAAAGCCATGAATTTTTTGGAAAGCGTTAAGCAGCGCGCAAGGGATAGCATTAAAACCATCGTGCTGCCGGAATCGATGGAAATCCGCACGCTAAAGGCGACGCACACCGTGCTTGCCGAAGGCATCGCCCGGGTTATTTTAATCGGGAACCGCGCAGCGATTTTGGAAAAAGCCGGGGGGTTGGAAATTTCCAAGGCGGAATTTATCGACCCCGCCACCGACAGCCGCATAGACGGGCTTGCCGACAAACTGTATGAAATGCGCAAGGCCAAGGGCTTGACGCGGGAGGAAGCCGGGCGGCTGCTTCGCGAGCAGCCGCTGTACCTCGGCGTCATGCTCGTGAAGGAAGGCATTGCCGACGGGATGGTCGCGGGGGCGGTAAACGCCACCGCCGACGTGCTTCGCCCCAGTCTGCAGATTTTAAAAACCGCCCCGGGCGTCAAACTGGTTTCCGCTTTCTTCGTAATCGTCGTACCCAACTGCGACTACGGCGAGAACGGGATTTTTATTTTCGCGGACTCCGGGCTTGTGCAAACCCCAACGCCGAGGAACTCGCCGCCATCGCCCAGTCGTCGGCGAAGTCGTTCTCTCTTTTGGCGCAGGCGGAACCCGTGGTCGCCATGCTTTCCCATTCCACCAAAGGCAGCGCCCGCCACGCCGACGTGGACAAGGTGATCGAAGCCACGCGCATTTTAAAGGAAGCCGCGCCGGGTTTAAAAGCGGACGGCGAGTTCCAGCTTGACGCGGCGATTGTTCCGTCCATCGGCGCGCAAAAGGCACCCGGAAGCGACGTGGCGGGCAAGGGGAATGTTTTAATCTTCCCGGACTTGGACGCGGGCAACATCGGTTACAAACTGGCGGAGCGCCTCGCGAAAGCGGAAGCCTACGGCCCGATTACGCAGGGCATCGCGAAGCCGGTCAACGACCTTTCCCGTGGCTGCACCGCCGAGGATATTGTGGGCGTGGTCGCGATTACTTCCGTACAGGCGATGGAAAAATAGGACGAGACAGGAGAAAAGCATATGAACATTTTGGTAATCAACTGCGGCAGCTCGTCGCTTAAATATCAGCTGCTTAACATGGACAACGAGGATGTGCTCGCGAAAGGGCTGTGCGAGCGTATCGGCATTGACGGGCGTTTGAAGCACGAGGGCAGGGCGGGGGAATATGAAGCCGATTTGCCCATGCCCGACCATTCCGCCGCTATCCAAATCGTGTTGGACGCGCTTTTGGACAAAAACCACGGCGTGAGTAAAAACGTAAGCGAGATAAACGCGGTGGGCCACCGCGTCGTACACGGCGGCGAGGAATTTACGCAGTCCGCGTTGATCGACGAAAAAGTGGAACAGGCCATCGAAGCCTGCTGCGAAATGGCGCCCCTGCACAACCCGCCGAACCTGATCGGTATTCGCGCGTGTAAAAAGCTCATGCCCGGCGTTCCGCAGGCGGCGGTTTTCGATACGGCTTTCCACCAGACGATGCCCAAGAAGGCGTACCTGTACGCGATTCCCCACGCGCTTTACGACAAATACAAAGTCCGCAAATACGGCTTCCACGGCACCAGTCACAAATACGTTGCCATGAAAGCGGCGGAAATGCTCGGCAAACCCGCCGGGGAATTAAAAATCGTCACTTGCCACCTGGGAAACGGCGCGAGCATTTGCGCGGTGGACGGCGGCAAATCCGTAGACACTTCCATGGGCTTCACCCCGTTGGAAGGGCTCGCCATGGGCACGCGCAGCGGCGATATCGACCCGGCGGTCATTCCCGTGCTGATGGAGAAAGAGAAATTATCGGCGCAGCAGGTCATTGATATGTTCAACAAAAAATCCGGCGTGTTGGGGCTTTCCGGCGTTTCAAGCGACTTCCGCGATATCGAAGGCGCGAAAAAGGAAGGCAGCGCCCACGCAGCCGAGGCGTTGGAGGTTTTCTACTACCGCGTTGCCGGGTATGTGGGCCGTTACGCCGCCGCCATGAACGGTATCGACGCGGTGGTATTCACGGCGGGCGTAGGGGAGAACAGCGCCACCACCCGCGCCGGGGTTTGCGAATACCTGCAATATCTCGGCGTGGCGCTTGACGCGGGGAAAAACGCCCAACGCGGAAAGGAACTGGATATTTCCGCGGAAGGCGCGAACGTGCGCGCGTTATTGATCCCCACCAACGAGGAGCTGATGATCGCCCGGGACACGAAAGCGGTCGCGGCGCGATAAAACACGCGCGCGGCTTGCTTGACAGCCTAAAAGTCAGCCCGTATAATGCTGATTCGAGGTGAGAAACATGGGAGCTATCGGCCCGAAGGGTAAAATATCCAAGTCCCGGCGCGACAAACGGCGGGCGCAGACGTGGAAAATTTCCATGCCGGCAATGGCGACATGCGGAAAATGCGGCGAGTTGGTGCAGGCGCACCACGCGTGTAAGTCCTGCGGTACTTACAACCGGCGCGAAGTTTTAAAAATTGCCGAGTAATTACTGACGCGAACCATGAGGGCGGCGAGCCTTTATGGTTCGTTTTTCTTTTTAGGGAGAATTATATGAAAACGATCACCATAGCGATCGACGGGATGGGCGGCGACAACGCGCCGGCGGCTGTAGTGGAAGGCGCGCTTAACGCCGCCCGCGCCCATGAAAACGCGCGCTTGCTGCTCGTCGGGCGGAAAGACGAAATCGACGGGGAAATTCTAAAGCACGGGTCGAACCCCCGCGTCACCGTGTTGCACGCGGAAGAAGTGATCGGGATGGACGAATCCCCCACCACTGCCATACGCAAGAAGAAAAATTCCTCTATGGTGGTCGGTTTAAACTGCGTGAAAGAAAAGGAAGCCGACGCTTTCGTGTCCGCGGGCAACACCGGCGCGCTGCTTACCGGCGCGACGGTGATAATCGGGCGGTCTGAGGGCATTGAGCGCCCCGCGTTGGGTACGATGCTTCCCAATACGAAAGGCTTTACGCTGTTGATTGACAGCGGCGCGAACATGGACGCGAAGCCGTCGTATCTGGCGCAGTTCGCGGTAATCGGCTCCGAATACGTGCGAAAGACAACGGGAATAGCGCAGCCCCGGGTGGGTTTGATCAACGTGGGTGCGGAAAAGGAAAAGGGAAATTCCCTGGTGAAGGAGGCTTACGCGCTGCTTGAGGCGCTGCCTGATATTAATTTCATCGGCAACGTGGAGGCGCGGGAAGTTCCCCACGGCGCGGCGGACGTGGCGGTCTGCGACGCGTTCGTGGGCAATGTGGTGCTTAAATACACGGAAGGCTTCGCCAAAGCGCTGATGGAAATCATCAAGGACGAGCTGACCGCGGGGACCGTGACAAAAATAGGCGCGTTACTGGCGAAACCCGCGTTCAAGCGGCTTAAAAAACGCTTCGACCACCGGGAGGTAGGCTGCGCCCCGTTCCTCGGGTTAAAGGCGTTGGTGGCGAAAGCCCACGGGAGTTCCGACGCGTATGCCATCACCAACGCTATCAATCAATGCATCAATTTCGCGGAAAAAGCGTAGCAAAGGAGTGGGAGCATGGAATTTGAAAAAATAAGGGACATCATCGCCGAGCAGATGAACTACCCGAAGGATAAAATTACCGGCGAAACGCGTTTTAACGAGGACCTTGGCGCGGACTCGTTGGATATTTTTCAAATCATTTCCGAGCTTGAGGAAGTATTTGACTTGGAATTTTCCAACGAGGACGCGGAGCATATCCGCACGGTTGGCGACGCCGCCGCGCATATCAAAAAGGCGCTTGAGGGCTGAAATGCTTTCGAAACTGCAAAGCGGGCTTGGCTATCACTTCAAAGACTCGCAAAAACTTTTGTTGGCGCTGACGCACAGTTCCTACGCCCATGAAAACAGTACGGACGAGTTTAACGAACGGCTTGAATTCCTCGGGGACGCGGTGTTGGAACTGGTTATCAGCGATTGGCTGTTCCGCCAGAACCCGGGTATGCAGGAGGGTATGCTGACCAAACGCCGGGCGTCGTTGGTGTGCGAACCGAGCCTTGCCGCCATTGCCCGCGGGGTTTCCCTCGGCGATTGCCTGAAACTGGGCAGGGGCGAGAGCCACACCGGCGGGCGCGAACGGGATTCGCTGCTTTCCGACGCGTTGGAGGCGGTGTTCGGCGCGGTTTATTTGGACGGCGGCATTGAGGAAGCCCGTGGGGTGATTGAGCGCCTGTTTCAGAATGTGAGCGGTCAAAGCGCTGTAATGGACTATAAAACTTCTTTGCAGGAAATTTTGCAGAAAAACGGCGGGGAATCCGCTGTTTACGATATCATTAAGGAGTCGGGGCCGTCGCATTTGAAGGAATTTATCGCGCAGGTTTCCCATGAGGGGAAGACGCTCGGCACCGGCAAAGGCAGAAGCAAGAAAGAAGCCGAGCAAAACGCCGCGATGTCGGCGCTGTCGGCTATAGCGAATCAACTTAATTTTGGGCCATCGGAAGCGTCAATGCATTGTGGTGAACGAACGTAGCGTTTTCGTAAAAGAACCCGACGAACAAGGGCGGCGCGTTTTGAAATCCGCGAAGGGTTTAATCGCGGATTTCAGCGCCGGTTTCGCGAAGCGAAACTTCCGAGAAAACGCAGGGAGTGAACCGTTTACAATGCATAGCTGACGATGGTTACATCCAAAGTTGATTCGCTATACATTGAACCCGCTTGATTAGAATGGCGCATACCGACCGGTTATATAAATTTCTTCATATACGCTATCGCCTCCAATAAGTTAGCGCATACCGCGCTTGCCCGTTCCCGCGTAATACTGTCCGGTTGGGCGAGGTCGGGGATGCATATCGAGTGGAACCCGCCTTTGTACGCGGCTTCAATGCCGGCGATGGAATCTTCGAGCACGATGCATTCGCTTGGGTTTTTATGAAACGCGGCGGCGGATTTCAGGAAAATTTCCGGGTCCGGCTTGCCGTTTTTTATTTCGTCGCCGCCGATAATATGGTCAAAACGCTCCGCGATGCCGATTTGGGAAAGCAAATGACGTGCCCGCGCTTTCCCGGTGGAAGTGGCGACGCATTTCCTGATTTTGTTTTCGTCGAGAAAACCGAGCATCTCCAACAAGCCGGGTTTAAGCGCTACCCCGTGCGCGTCGGTGTACGCGGCGCTGAAGGCGTTGTGTATCTCGATGGCTTCGTCGAACCTAAACGTCTCGCCCAACGCCTTTGTCATGCGCTGCCTGCAAACTTCGCGGTTGCAGCCGTATAGGCTCTCCAACACGTCTTTGGGAATTTCAATGCCAAACCGCCTGTTGACTTCGTTCCACGCCAACAGGGAAACGGATTCGGTGTCCAACATCAAGCCGTCCATATCGAAGATGGCAAGCGTTATTTTCGCGTCACTCATGTCCGTTGTTCATCCTTTTTATGAAAATTGTTTCGCGAATTTCGCGGCTTCGATACCGGCAATCATTCCTTCATATACTGCCTTCGCGATTTGCTTCAGCCCCCCGGCGCAATCCCCCGCGGCAAACAGGCCGGGTACGTTGGTTTGTTTGTCCTCCGCCACTTTAATGCTCCCGTTCTCAATTACCGCGCCTATTTTCCGCGCCAGTTCCGTGCTTCCCGCGACGCCTTCCGCCACAAACAGCCCGCTGACCGTAAGGGTCGTCCCGTCCGAGAGTTCCACAGACCCTACGCGCTTTTCCCCGCGTATGGAAGCGACCGTTTCATTGAAAATTTTTACGCCGGGCGGGAAACCGACGCTTTCGCGCCCGTTGGTCAGCACCGTCACCGACTTGACCACGGGAAGCAAATCGCTTGCCTCGTTAAGCGCGTATTTACCGGAACCGAGCACCGCCACGTCTTTCCCCCGGTAAAAAAAACCGTCGCAAACGGCGCAGTAGCTTACGCCGCGCCCTTCGAACTCAGCCAAGCCGTCAATCTTTGGCGTGACCCGCCCCGCGCCCGTAGCGAAAACCGCGGCGTGGGATTCAAAATTACCCATATCGGTTTTAAGCGTGAAAAAACCGTCCCGGCGAAGGTCAAGGGCTTCTGCCTGCACAACTTCCACGCCAAGCCGCCTCGCCTGCGCAAGCCCTGCCTCGCCCAACGCCGCCCCGGAGACCGGCGAGGGGTGACCGTAAAAATTTTCTATTTCAGCCGTTTTACCCAACGCGCCAAAGTCTTTGCCCGCGAGCAAAACATTCGCGCCCGCCCGCGCGGCGTAAATCGCGGCGGAAACCCCTGCGGGCCCGTGACCGATGATGATGATGTCGCGCAACTGTCGTCCTCTTTTCAAAAAAATATTTTATGTTTACGGTAAAGCGCGTATATTGTAGCATAAAAATAAAGGCGGAGGGCGATTTGAAAGGGGATACGGATGGGAGAGAAAACGTACCTGCGCGTCGCGGTTTTCCACGGCAGCCCCCGGAAGGGGAATACCTACCGCGTCACAAAAATTTTCATGGAGGAATTGTCAAACTGCGGCGAAGTACAGTAAATGGGAGAAGATGCCGGACGTGAAACAAAAAAATTTCGAAGATAAATTGCGCCGCGCCGCGAGAAAGTTTTACCGGTCAAAAGAAAGACAGCCGTATCTTTCGACTGTCTTCATGTATTATATGTCACGGTTTGTTTTGAAAAAATATATCGGCGCGGGCAACTACCCGTATGAATATTGGAAGGAACAAGGGTATTTTAAGAAGCGGCCGTTTTAAATAGCTAAACAGCGTTAAAGACAGAACAATTCAACCCTGCCTCCGCCTTTATTGCAAAAAGCCGGGCTATAAAAACAACCCGCCGATATCTTTCGGGCACCGCTGAAATCCGCGATTAAACCATTCGCGGATTTCAAAACGCGCGCCCTTGTTCGTCGGGTTCTTTTGCGTTTCATTTTTTATGGGGTTTTCTCGCTTCTTCATAGGTCGGTAATTGTAACCCCTCAACGCTTGCCGCTTTTGCGATTACTTCGTATGCTTCTTCCGCGCTGTCGGCGTTTGCAATCCTGTCCGCCAACAACGCCAATATAACCTTTGTCTCATATGCCATTTATCCCCACCTCCTTGGTCAATCTCTTGTTTTCGCGAACGCAATACAGTATAGCAAATCCTGCGGAGACGCCGCAATTGTCTCCCGGAAGCAGATAATCAGCGCGCGTTCCCCGGCCGTTTCCGGACTGCCCGGCGAAACGCTATGGAAGTAAAACCGATTGCCATTGCCATCATTCCGATTTCGAGCAGGGTTTCAACGCCCACTGCCAAACCTTCCTGCGTATGCCCGTCAATAAGGTAAAGCATCGTGCGGTACAGTCCCATTCCGGGAACCAACGGTATTACCGCCACATGGGTAAAAAGCGTGGCGGGTTTTTTCATTAACCGGGCGGAAACCTCGCCGAAAATGGCGAGAACCGAAGTGGCGATTAAATACGCCGGAAGTTTCCCGCCCAGTAAACTTAACACCACCCAACCAAACCCGCCGGCTACCGCGCTGACCGGAATCGTTTTGTACGGCGCGCGGAAAATAAGCGCAAGGAACCCGGTCGCCACCGTACAGTAGATAAATTCCACGAATAAAGAAGCCCAGTTCATCACAAAACCCTTTCGCAAAACTCTTTCAAGCCAAGCACGATACCCACCCCGGCTGCCAGCGAAGCGGAAACCAGCACGACCTCGGCGGCGCGCGCCACACCCGACACCAAATCGCCGCGCATGGTGTCGCGTATGGAGTTGGTCATGGCGAGCCCGGGAAGCAGCGGCATTAACGCGCCGGCAATGATCGCGTCCGCGTTGGCGACGGGGAAAATGCCCGCGGTTAAATTCGCGGAAAGCGCGATTAGCATACTTCCAATCAGGCTGACCAGAAACGGAAAGCTGTCCTCGCGTTTTAAAACCCCGGCTATCGCCTGTACCGTCAACCCGCACAACGTCGCGACGGCAAAGTCAAGACAGCCGCCCCCGAACAACAGCGAAAAAAAGCCCGAAGACCCCGCCGCGCCTATCAGCCCGTGCCAACGCGGCGCGGCGCTTGGGTTAAGCAGCTCCGTAAAAATTTCAACCGCCTGCGCCAACTTTATTTCGTTGGATTCAATTTTGCGGCAGGCGTCGTTGGCGCGGTCTATCGCGGAAAGGTTGAATGAACGCCGGGTCACCCTGCGGAACGCCGTGACGGACGGTTCGCCCTTACGCGAGAGCGTAGCGATTGCGCCGGTGGGCAGCGCCATTATTTGCGCGTTTTCCGCGCCGAAGCTTTTGCAGATTCGCTCGGCGCCTTCTTCCGCGCGGTAAGTTTCCGCGCCGTTTTCCAAAAATACGTGGGAAGCGAGCAACGCGCAGTTTAAAACGTCGGGCAGGGGATAATACTCCATAAAATCACCGGGGTTATTTTATTTCTTTATCCGGAAAAGTAAAGAATTGTTTGACATGCCGCATGAGCTGTGCTACCATCCAAACGAAGCAAAGGCGCGCGCCTTTTTTTTGTGCGCGTGAAATAAAACTGTTAAGAGTGAGGGATAAGCATGAGATCGAAGATCACACTGGCCTGCGTGGACTGCAAGCAGCGCAACTACAACACGACCAAGGAAAAAAAGAACCATCCCGACCGTATGGAGACCAAAAAGTTCTGCCGTTTCTGCAATAAGCACACCGTCCATCGGGAAACCAAATAATACTAATCTTCTTTAGTGGAAGATTAGCATAGGAAACAAAGTAGGAGGTTTTTTTAATGGCTGATGAAGAAAAAAAGGGAAGGAATTTCATCGTCGAGAAGTTTGTCGAGTACCGGGCGGAATTTCGCAAAATCGTGTGGCCTTCCCGTCCCGAGCTGATTAAGCACACCATCACCACCATTGTTATTTCGTTGATTTTCGGCGCGTTTATCGCGCTGACCGACGGCGTACTCGGCGTTACGTTCACTTCAATCGTAAGCCGGTTTACCTCGTAAGGTGGCTGACGTGGCGGAGATTGAGGATGCGAAGTGGTATGTGGTGCATACCTATTCCGGGTACGAAAACAAAGTAAAAGCGAATATCGAGAAAATTATCGAGAACCGCGGTATGCAGGACGTGATAGACCAGGTGGTCGTGCCGACGCAGGAAGGCATTGAAATGAAAAACGGCCGCAAGAAATCCGTCCAACGGAAAATTTTCCCCGGGTATGTGCTGCTTAAAATGATTATGAACGACGATACGTGGTATGTGGTGCGCAATACGCGCGGCGTGACCAGTTTCGTCGGGCCGGGCTCCAAGCCGGTGGCGCTTTCCGACGAGGAAGTTATCTCTATGGGCATCGAAATGCCCGACATCGAGCTTGACTTGAGCCTTGAGGAACTGGTGCGCGTGATTGCCGGGCCGTTCGAAGGCTCAATCGGCAACGTAAAAGAAATAAACGCCCAGAAAAAAACGGTCAAGATACGCCTTTCCATCTTTGGCCGCGAAACGTTTGTGGAACTGGATTATCACATGCTGCAACGGGTATAATATTTTAAATAAGTGGGAGGATTTTTCCGCTAAAACCACAAGGAGGCTTTTTTATGGCAAAGAAAGTAAGCGGCTACGTGAAGCTGCAAATCGCCGCGGGCAAGGCGACGCCCGCGCCCCCGGTAGGCCCGGCGTTGGGTCAGCACGGCGTGAACATCATGGGTTTCTGTAAGGAATTTAACGAGCGCACCCAGTCGCAGGCGGGTTTGATTATCCCCGTCGTCATCACGATTTATCAGGACAAGAGCTACACCTTCATCACCAAGACGCCGCCCGCCGCCGTTTTGTTAAAAAAGGCGTGCAATGTGGAGTCCGGCTCGGCGGTTCCCAACCGCACCAAAGTCGCGCAAGTTTCCAAAGAGGACCTTCGCAAAATCGCGGAACAAAAAATGCCCGACCTTAACGCCGCGTCGGTAGAGGCGGCAATGAGCATGGTCGCGGGTACCGCCCGCAGCATGGGCATCACTGTGAAGGAGGACCAATAATATGAAGCGCGGGAAAAAATATGCCGAAAAGGCGAAACTGATTGAAAAAGGGAAGCTGTACGACGTTACCGAAGCCATCGACCTTGTGCAAAAAACGTCCGTAGCCAAGTTTGACGAAACGGTGGAGGCGCATGTGCGCCTCGGCGTTGACTCGCGCCATGCCGACCAACAGGTGCGCGGCGCGGTGGTGCTGCCCCACGGCACGGGTAAAAAAGTGCGGGTGTTGGTGTTCGCCAAAGGCGAGAAGGCGGCGGAAGCGGAACAGGCGGGCGCGGACTACGTAGGCGCGGAAGATATGATCGCGAAGATTCAAGGCGAAAACTGGTTCGAGTTTGACGTGGTGGTAGCCACGCCTGATATGATGGGCGTAGTCGGGCGTCTGGGCCGCGTGCTCGGTCCCAAGGGCTTAATGCCAAACCCCAAAGCCGGCACCGTTACGGCGGACGTTTCAAAAGCCATCGCCGATATCAAGGCGGGTAAAATCGAATACCGTCTGGATAAAACCAATATCATCCACGTACCGCTCGGGAAAGTTTCCTTCGGGACGGAAAAACTGCAGGACAATTTCCAGACGCTGATGAGCGCGGTTATCAAGGCGAAGCCCGCCGCCGCGAAAGGTACGTACCTGCGCAGCGTCACCGTCGTTTGCACGATGGGCCCCGGCGTAAGGGTCAACCCGCTTAAAATTTCCGAGTAACGCTTTCAAGGGTTAAATAGAACTTCGGGGACGTCCGTAAAGGGCGTCCCTTTTTAGTGGTATAAGGTACGCACAGCTTTTCCCCTTCATATGTTATACCAAGGAGCGAAAAGAAAACCACTTTTCGCTCCGCTGACGGTTGCC
>JAISWA010000068.1 GCA_031271275.1 Clostridiales bacterium
TTGATTCCTTGGTTGAAAAAATGAAATACGTCAGCATCACCGGCCCTGTGGACCGTATCAACCAAATGATTGAAAAATATATCTCGCGCTACGATATCCAGTTGGAGTACACGGCGAAACAGCTCAAGTCCGACGAGGGGCTCAGTCCGTTTACGGGGGCGAACCCTTATGTGGAGGCGCTGCATAAGTCCGAACGGTTTTTGAATCTGCTCGGCAGCCAACCCGAAATTGGCCGGGTGTTTTCCGGCGACGAGGCGGTGGCGCGCGTGGACGAAGCCTACCGGGTTTACGAAAGCCGCGACGTCACGCTCAAGCAACTGGAACAGCGGCGGGACGAAATCCGGCAGTATATCGAGCGCCTGAACTTTTTTACCGCCCTCGACGTGGAGCTTGACCTGCTCGACAGCTTCCGGCACATTGCCCACAGCTTCGGGCGGATGCCCGTGAGCAATTACCACCAGTTTGAAAAATTCCTGTACGACGATTCGGAAATTATTTTCCTGCAGAGCCACAGCGACCATGACTATATCTGGGGCGTATACTTCACGCCCGTTTCCATGCGCGACAAGGTCAATTCCATTTTCTCCTCCCTGCACTTTGAGCGCATCCCCGTGACGAGCTTTTTTATGGACGAACAGCTTAAAGGCACCCCCGCGAAAATCATCCTCCAATTGCGCATCTCCTTAATCGATATCAACGACGCCATCAAGGAACTCACCGACAATATTTGGGAAGGCGTTCCCGGAACCAACGCGGAGCTTGCCGCCGCCTGCAAGCGCGTGGGCGAGCTTTATTCCGCCTTCGACGTGCGTAAATACGCCGCCGTCACCGAACACGGCGAGTATGTTTTCGTAGGTTGGACCTCCGAGAAAGACGCGACTGAAATGGAAATCAACGCCAACAAAGACGGTCACAAGGTTTTCGCCCGCTACGGGGAAACCGGCGAGCGCCCCTTCTCCGACATGCCGCCAACCCGCTTGAAAAACCCGCCCGTCATACGGCTGTTTGAGTTTTTCACCAAAATGTACGGCCTGCCCGTTTACGGCGAGATTGACCCGACGCCCATGATGGCGGTCACCTATACGCTGCTGTTCGGGCTGATGTTCGGCGACGTGGGGCAGGGCTTCGTGCTCGCGCTTCTGGGCTTTTTACTGTACCGCTCCAAAAAAATGGAACTTGCCGGCATCATATCCGTCGCGGGGGTTTCGGGCATGTTCTTCGGGCTGATGTACGGAAGCGTGTTCGGCTTTGAGGACGACGCGATTCTGCCCGCCCTTTGGCGAAGGCCCTCCCACGATATAAACGGGACGCTGATCTTCGCGGTGGGCGTGGGCGTATCCATTGTGTTCCTTTCCATGCTGTTTAACATTGTCAACTCCATCAGGCAGAAGAACTGGGGTTCGCTGCTTTTCAGCCCCAACGGCCTCGCGGGCATGGCGTTCTACGGGCTTGTGCTTTTTAACGCGGTGCGCGTCCTGCTCTACGCTTATACCCTCACCGGCTTTGATATCGCGCTGGTTTTTCTTCCGCTGTTTTTTGTGGCGTTCCGCGAGCCGATTACCAAGCGGTTGGAGGGCCACCGCAAGGTGGTGGAGGGCGGCATCGGCATGTTCCTGTTCTCAACCATACTGGAACTGGTGGAAGTGCTGCTCACCTACGCCACCAACACCATTTCCTTTGTGCGCGTCGGCGCGTTTGCCATCAGCCACGCGGGGATTATGAGCGTGGTGCTGCTGCTTTCGAGCTCCGCCGCAGGCACCCGCAACCCGATTGTGATTATCGTCGGGAACATTGTGGTAATGGGCATCGAGGGGTTGTTGGTGGGAATACAGGTGCTCAGACTGGATTTTTACGAGGTGTTCAGCCGCTTCTACAACGGCGGCGGGCAGGTGTTTGAGCCGTACAAGGCGAAATAAATTATTGGAGGCATATAAGTCATGGCAATTTACCTTTTATTCGGGCTGCTTGCCGCAACGGTAGCCCTGCCGGTTCTCTACTACAACCTCGGGGGAAAAACCGCGAAGCGCGGCAAACGGGCGTTGGTAGTTAACTTGGTTGCGTTCTTCGCGGTCGCCATACTGACTTCCGTTCTTATTTTCAACGGAAACGTTTACGCGGCGGAGGAAGCGGCGTCCGGCACCTCTGATTTGGCAATGATGGCGGCGTTCCTCGGCGCGGCGTTGGTGACGGGGCTTTGCTGCATCGGCACCGGCATCGCCGTGGGTTCCGCGGCTACCGCCGCCATTGGCGCGATTAGCGAAAACGAGAAAATCATGGGCAAGGCGCTGATTTTCGTCGCGATGGCGGAAGGTATCGCGATTTACGGGCTGCTCGTTTCCTTTATGATTCTGGGGCGCGTATGACGCCATGCGCATTTTTCTTTTAAGCGACAATGTGGACACGCTGACCGGTATGCGACTGGTCGGCGTGGACGGGGCGCTGACGCATACCCGGGAGGAACTGGCGGCCGAGTTGGAAAAGGTGCTGCGCGCGCGGGACGTGGGTGTACTCGCTATTTCGGAGAAAATTTTTAACGCCAACCAGGACTTGCTCGCCCCGGTTATGGACATGCGCGGCAAGGCGCTGATTGTCGCCATACCCGACCGCCACGGCACGAGCCGGCAGAAGGACTTCCTTTCCCATTACGTGCGCGAAGCGATTGGAGTGAAATTATGAAAATCGAAAAGAAGCTCGAGCTTTTTACTCGCATCACCATGTCGGAAATCGAGGAAAAACGCCGTGTCGCCACGCGGGAGTCCAACGAGAAATTTAAAAACGACGTGGAATCCGCAGTACGCGCGGCGGAAAAGCAAGCGCGGGAGCGGATTGTCAACGAGCAGTATTCCGTCGGGAAGCTGAAAAACAAGCAAACCGTAACCGCCGCGACGGAAGCGAAGCGCGCGCTGATTGCGCTGCGCGAACGGCTCACGGATGAATTGTTCAAAGACATAGAAGATGACTTGCGCAATTTCGCGGCGTCCGGTGAATACGCCGGTTACCTGCTTGATTTGCTGCAAAAGAAAACGGAAGGCGGGTATTACGCCTATGTGACCGTTACACAGCGGGACATGGCGTTGGCGGAGCCGATAAAGCGGCGCTTCGGGCTGACGGCGGAAGCGGCAGAGGAAGATTTTATCGGCGGGTTCCGTTTAATCAGCGAAGACAGGCGGGCAAGCGAAGACATGACTTTCCTTTGGAAATTAAATGAAGCGCGGGAGAATTTTTCGATACTCGCGTCGGGTCAAAAATAGCAGGATTGCAGAAGCAGGCGATATATATGATTGCAAGCGGGATTATTAAAGGCATTAACGGTCCGGTGCTTAACGTGACCACCCGCGGGAACAGCGGTATGTTTAAGATGTCCGAAATGGTCATGGTGGGCGAAAAAAGACTGGTGGGCGAGGTTATCGGCATACGGTCCGGCTCGGTCGTGGTGCAGGTGTTCGAGGACACGGCGGGCCTTACGCCGGGGCAGACGGTTAACGGTACGGGGCGCCCCCTTTCCCTTACGTTGGGGCCGGGCATCATCGGGAATATTTTCGACGGCATTCAGCGCCCGCTTTCCGCTATCGCGAAAAATTCGGGGTTGTATGTGGCAAGCGGCGTGCATGTGGACAATCTGGACACGGGGAAAAAATGGCCGGTGCGCGTCTTGGCAAGACCCGGCGACGTGTTGGAGGAAGGCGCGGTGTTCGCCGAAGTCAACGAAACCCCCGCCGTGGTTTTTAAGGCGATGGTTCCCCCCGGCGTAAGCGGCAAAGTGCGGCGGTCGGTGTCGAGCGGTCAGCATACGATTGGCGAGACCATTTGCGTACTTGAAACGGACAGCGGCGCCGCCTATGAGTTGAAGCTTTCCCAACGTTGGCCCATACGCGCCCCGCGCCCCGTCAAGGAACGCCGCTCCGTCAGCCGCCCGCTGATAACCGGTCAGCGTATTATCGATACGCTGTTCCCCGTGGCGAAGGGCGGGATGGCGGCGATACCCGGCGGCTTCGGCACGGGCAAGACCATGACCCAACACCAACTCGCCAAATGGTCGGACGCGGACATTATCGTATACATCGGCTGCGGCGAGCGCGGCAACGAAATGACGGAAGTGCTGGAAGATTTTTCGAAGCTCACCGACCCGCGCACCCAACAGCTTATGATGGCGCGGACGGTGCTGATTGCCAACACGTCCAACATGCCGGTGGCGGCGCGGGAAGCGTCCATCTACACCGGAATCACCATCGCGGAATTTTACCGGGACATGGGCTACCATGTGGCGGTTATGGCGGACTCCACTTCCCGTTGGGCGGAAGCGTTGCGGGAGTTGTCGGGGCGATTGGAAGAAATGCCCGCGGAGGAAGGGTACCCCGCGTACCTCGCCTCGCGGCTTTCCGGCTTCTACGAACGCGCGGGCTATGTGGAAAGTTTAAACGGCAGCGAAGGCTCCATCACGGTGGTGGGCGCGGTCTCGCCCCAAGGCGCGGACTTTTCGGAGCCGGTGACGCAAAATACCAAGCGTTTCGTGCGCAGTTTTTGGGGGCTTGACCGGACGTTGGCATACGCGCGGCATTTCCCCGCCATACACTGGATTGACAGCTACAGCGAGTATTTAGAGGACATGACGGACTGGTACAACGAAAACGTCGGCCCGGACTTTACCGGGCGGCGGCTGCAAATTTTAAGAATACTATTCGAGGAAAGCGAGCTCATGGAAATCGTCAAGCTCATAGGGGCGGACGTACTGCCCGACAGCCAGCGGCTTACGTTGGCGATTGCCCGGGTGATACGGCTCGGCTTCCTGCAGCAGAACGCGTACCACGCCTTCGACGCCTATGTGCCGTTTTCAAAGCAGCTTAAAATGATGGAAATTATTCTGTACCTGCACGAGGCGTGCAAAAAACTGCTGTCGTTTAACATCAGCATGAACGCCCTGACCGACGAGGATATTTTTGAGCAGGTGATACAGATTAAATATAATGTGGGCAACGACGAACCGGAAAAATTGGAAACCTATTTCGGGAAGATAGACGGTTTTTATGAGACGGTATATCAGCAGCACGGATAAGAGGAGCTTTTATGGACTACACCGGGCTTAATGAAATAAACGGTTCCCTTGTGGTGCTCGAAGGCGTTTCCAACCCCGCCAACGAGGAAATCGTGACCTTTACGGTAAACAACTCCGAACGGAAGATGGGCAGGGTCGTGCAGATAGACGGCGACAAGGCGGTGGTGCTCGTGTTCGAAGGCACGCAGGACTTTTCCCTTAAAAACACCGTCTCCCGCTTCACGGGGAAGCCTATGGAAATCCGGCTGTCGGAGGAAATCCTCGGGCGGGTGTTCGACGGGATGGGCAGACCCATAGACGGAATGGGCGAAGTCTTTGCCGAATGCACCCGCGAGGTCAACGGGCTTGCCATCAACCCCGTCATGCGGGAATACCCCCGCAATTTTATCCAGACGGGCATCTCCGCTATCGACGGGTTAATCACCTTGATACGCGGGCAGAAGCTGCCGATTTTTTCCGGCAACGGGCTTCCCCATGACCAACTCGCGGCGCAGATTGTGCGGCAGGCGGCATTGAAGAACCCGACGAGCAAGGACGGCGGCAGCGCGACGGAAAAGTTCGCGGTGGTATTCGCGGCGATGGGCGTGAAATACGACGTGGCGGATTTTTTCCGCCGCTCCTTCGAGGAAAGTGGCGCGTTGGAGCATGTGGTCATGTTCCTGAACCTCGCCAACGACCCCGTGGCGGAACGCATCATTACGCCGAGGGCGGCGCTGACTGTGGCGGAGTATCTCGCCTTTGAAAAAGACATGCACATCCTCGTCATCCTCACGGACATGACTTCCTACGCCGAGGCGCTGCGGGAAATTTCCTCCTCCCGGGGGGAAATCCCGAGCCGCAAAGGGTACCCGGGCTATCTTTACTCGGAACTGGCGAGCCTTTTTGAACGCGCGGGGATAGTGCACGGGCGGAAAGGCTCCGTCACGCAAATCCCCATACTCACCATGCCCAACGACGACATCACCCACCCCGTGCCCGACCTTACCGGCTATATCACGGAAGGGCAGATTGCCCTTGAGCGCGGGCTGTTCCAACGGGGCGTTTACCCGCCGGTTTCGATTTTGCCGTCGCTTTCCAGGCTGATGAAGGACGGTATCGGCGAGGGGTTCACCCGTGCCGACCATCCGGATTTGTCGAACCAACTTTTTTCCTCTTACGCCCATGTGGGCGAGGTGCGGGCGCTTGCCTCCGTCATCGGCGAGGAGGAACTCAGCGAAAACGACAAGCGCTTCATTACCTACGGGCGGCTGTTTGAAGAAAAATTCATCCGCCAGAACCGTTTGGAGAACCGTTCGATGGAAGATACCCTCAACCTCGGTTGGGAATTGCTCGGTCTGCTTCCGAGGGAACAGCTCGACCGCGTAAAGCCGGACATGCTTGATAAATTCTACAAATCCAAAAGCGCGGGTGATTTTTAATGGAGCAAAACGAATTCCCCACCAAGGGGAATTTAATTTTGGCGAAGAACACGCTTAAACTTTCCAAACTCGGCTACGATTTGCTCGATAAAAAGCGCAGCGTGCTTATCCGCGAAATAATGCTGCTTAACGAACACGCGAACGAAATACAGGAAAAAATCGATTGCGTGTTTACCGCCGCCTATGCGGCGCTGCAAGCCGCCAATATAGAAATGGGCATTAGCAGCGTGGAACGGTTCAGCTACGGCATCCCCCGGGAGGAAACCGTCCGTGTGCGCGCGCGCAGCATTATGGGCGTGGAGGTCCCCGTGGTGGACTACGAAAACGCCACAAGGGACGCGCTAAACTACGGTTTCGGCAACACCACCGTCGCGTTGGACGAGGCGTACCGGTGCTTTAACGACGCGAAAGACTTAATCATACGGCTTGCCGCGGTGGAAAATTCCGCCCACCGGTTGGCGGTCAGCATACGCAAAACCCAGAAGCGCGCCAACGCCCTTAAAAACGTGACGATTCCCAAGTACGAGGCGCGGGTCAAGCTCATACAGGAAACGTTGGAAGAACGGGACAGGGACGAGTTTACAAGGTTGAAGGTGATTAAAGGGAAAAGGCAGTGACGCTAACTGGTTTGATTAGGCCGGAACGCGTCCCTCCGCTCCATTTCCTTCGCGGCGTCATAAACGCGCTCCACGCGCTCGTAAAACGCGAACTGCGAACGTACCGCGCTTACCCGTCCCTTGCGGACGGTTTTTTTATACTGCCCGTTTGGCTGTTGGACACGCCGCTTGATATTGTCGGAAAAGGAAAGTGCGAGTATTTCCGTCAATTCCCTTTTCAAATCCGCGTCCTCTATGGGGAACAGCACTTCCACCCGGCGGTCAAGGTTGCGGGGCATCCAGTCCGCGCTAGAAAGGAACAGCTTGGGGCTTCCCGCGTTCTCGAAATACAAAATCCGGTCGTGTTCCAGGAAGCGGTCCACAATGCTCGACACCTCTATGTTTTCGCTGACGCCGGGCAGCCCCGCCTTTAAACAGCATATGCCGCGAATCAGCAGCCGTATTTCCACCCCGGCGCGGGACGCGCGGTAAAGCGCCTGTATTATTTCCGCGTCCGAAAGGGAGTTCATTTTGACGGAAATCCCCGAGGGCTTTCCTTCCTTCGCGTTGGCGGCCTCGGTTTCAATCAGCCGCAAAAAGGCTTTGCGCAAAGTCACCGGGGCGACCGCGATTTTTTTCCATTGGGAGTCTTTGGAATACCCGGTCAGCGTGTTAAACAGCATGGAACAGTCCTGCCCGAAAGCTTCCTTGCAGGTGAAGTAACCGGAATCCACATAAATTTTCGCGGTGGCGTCGTTGTAGTTGCCGGTGCCGAGGTGTACGTACCGGCGTATGCCGTCGTCCTCCCGCCGCACCACAAGGCATATCTTGCAGTGGGTTTTAAGCCCCGCCAGTCCGTATACCACATGGCAGCCGGAACGTTCGAGCATCTTTGCCCAGTTGATATTGTTCTCCTCGTCGAAACGCGCGCGTAATTCCACTATCACCGTGACCTGCTTGCCGTTCTCGGCGGCCTGCATCAGCGCCGCTACGACGGGCGACTGGCCCGAGACCCTGTAGAGCGTCTGTTTTATGGCAAGCACCTGCGGGTCGGCGGCGGCTTCCCGCACAAAACGCACCACGCAGTCGAAAGCCGTAAACGGATGCCTCACCAGTACGTCCCGTTCCCGTATCACGTCAAACATTTGCTCACGGTTAAGGAACGCGGGCGCGGGCAGCGCGTTCATGGGCTTATAACGCAGCTTGGGCGAACCGCCGGAGAAACTCATCAGCACGCTTAAATCCAGTGGGCCGGGCACGTCATAGATTTCATTTTTCTCAAGGTCGAGGGCCTTTTCCAAAAAGGTCAGCGCCTGCCCGCTCATTTCCCGGGAAATTTCAATCCGCACCGGGTCGCCCCAACGGCGGCGTTTGATGGAGCGCTCCATTTCACCGAGCAGGTCGTCCATTTCTTCTTCGTCAATCACCAGGTCGGAATTGCGCGTTACCCGCAGCAGCGACGTTTGAAGCACCTTATGCCCGGGGAAAAGTTTCCCCACATGGGCAAGCATCACTTCGTCGAGGAACAGGTGGCTCTCCTTCGACAGGGCGAGTATCCGGGGAAGCACCGTGGGGACTTGCACCACCGCGAACAGCGGCTCGTCGTCCTCCCCCTCAAGTTCTATAAACAGGTTGACGGTGCGGTTGTTAAGCAGCGGGAACGGGCGGCTCCGGTCGATTGCCATGGGCGTAAGCACCGGGAAAACCGTGTTTTCAAAATACCTGTCCACATACGCGCGGGTCTCCCCGTCTAATTCGGAATAGCCAAGGAAGCGTATACCCTCGCGCGCAAGCGCCGGAAGCAGCGACTGCGTAAAGCAGGCGTATTGGTCGGCTGTCATGGTGTGCACCCGCTCGCTGATGGCGCTGAGCTGCTGCATGGGCGTAAGCCCGGACGCGTCCTGCCCCTTGCCCGCGGATTCCTGTTCCCATATGGACGAAACGCGCACCATGAAAAACTCGTCCAAGTTGGACGCGGTAATCGCCAGAAACTTCAGCCGCTCCATCAGCGGGTTGGAAATGTCTTGCGCTTCCTCAAGCACGCGCTCGTTAAACTCAAGCCAGCTGAGTTCCCGGTTGAAGTAATAAGAAGGTACGTCAAAGTCCATATTCAGTGGCTCCTCTTTATCTTTAACGCGGCTTTCATGCCAAAGACTTCCTCAAAAAACTGGGATTTATAATTAAACGACCAGTTTTCCAACGTGACGTCCGCGTCCGTGTCCACGGTGACGGTGAGCGCGTCGTTGGCGACTTTTACCTGTATGGCGTCGAACTTCTTCGTCTGGCTGATTTCCAACGCGTCGGCAAGGCGCAGAATCGCCGAAAGCTTAGAAACGCGCACCCGGTCCCCGGCGTCCAACGCCAAAAAGCCCGGCTCGCGCATCAACGGCGCTTTCCGGGAGTGGAACAGGCAGATATACGCGACCATGTCCGTTTCGAGGTGGCTTAGCCCCACGATGTCGGAACCGCGCACGATTTCGAAGGAATGCCGGTAGTGCTCGCGGTTGTTGATATACTTCCCGCTGTCGTGGAGTATCGCCGAGGTTTGCAGCAAAACCTTGTCGCGGCTTCCGAGGCCGTGTATTTTTTTCATTTTTTCAAAAATCACCATGGAATACTCGAACACCCGGTTATAATGCGCGTCCCGGGTGTGGTACCGCTTCGCCAGTTCCCGCGCGGAAAGCAGCGTGTTTTTGCCAAATGCCCTGTTAAGCGCGGAAAAAGTCTTGGGATAGAGCATTTCGTATAAAA
Organism: Clostridiales bacterium; assembly: GCA_031271275.1. Classification (GTDB taxonomy): domain Bacteria; phylum Bacillota; class Clostridia; order Lachnospirales; family WQUN01; genus JAISWA01. The sequence goes on from JAISWA010000068.1 coordinate 9,819, forward strand.
CCGCGTCGCCGGGTAAAACGCGGGAAGCGGTGATACACTCCGCCGACGTGAAGCGCAGCAGGTTTTGATAAATGCACACGGCGGGCAGCAACACGTCGGCGTGTTCGCTGTCGAGCCCGAAGCGCCCGGATATCTGGTCGGGGTTCATATACTTGATATTGTCGTACAAGGAAAATAATCCGTCCCTCGGAATGTTAAAGAAGGGCGTGTGGGTATCGACGCCCGCGAGTTCGGCAATCATGCCGATTTCGCGGCCGGAAGCGATGAAGTGCCTGATTCCGCCCGGGATTTCCTCCGGGAGCATAAAGGTGTAGCCCGCTAAGTATTCCTCCAGCAACTTGTAAAAGTCGTTGGTGTAACTTTGCAAATCCTCAAAAAGCTCGCCCATGCGCAACGAGCCGATTTTAATATTCCGCGTGAAGGGCATACGCCCGTCCGTCAGCAGCGAAACGCCGATGCCGCCCGCCCCGATGTATACCATTAGCGCCGACTGCTGCGACTCCGCGCTGGCGTAACGGGTAAGCAGCTTGTAGATATAGTTTTTTTCCTCCCGGTCGTCTATTACTTCCACGGCAAGCCCGGTCTTGATTTTCACCTGGTCGAGGATGTAATCCATGTTGCTTGCCTCGCGCACCGCCGAGGTAGCCACCGTGCGTATGTCGCGCACGCCGCAGCCCTTGATGACGTGTTGGAAATTTTTTATAATCTCGCAAGCCTTGTCTATTTTGTCGAAGCGCATCTTGCCGGTTTGGAAAGTGTCGCGCCCGAGCCCGAGGGGGTAGCTTAAATTTTCCAGATACCTTACGGTACCCGTTTCCGTTTCGGAATTGGCGGTTTGGGCGATCAGCAGCTTTAACTCGTTGGTGCCTATGTCGATCACGGCGGCGGCGCGGTGCTTCTTTGGCATGGTATCACCCGGGGAATTAGTTTCCTTCATTATAGCACACCCGCGTATGCGGTGATTGACCCGCGCCGTAAAATAATCAGCCGGTGCGAAGTTTCCATAAAATGTATGTAAAAGAAATCACACTTGATTTTTTAGGAGAGAGATGGTAAGAATTTCAATAGGTCGTAGGCTTGACGCAAAAATAAAGAAAAGTATGGTAATAAAATTAAAAAGGAGCGGTAAGCATGAAACGAATACTGTTTAAAACGCTTGCACTGTGTATTGCAATATTTTTAGCTTTTCCCGCGGCGGCCTTCGCGGATCATGTACATGGCTTAGAGGGGGCAGGAACATTTGAAGACCCGCTGAAAATATATACTCCTGAGGATTTTGAAAAAATGGGTAATGGTATTCAAATGAGCAAGGATCATTACTTTGCCCTTATGAATGATATTTCAATAACTAACCAACACCGCGTCGGCAATTTTGCCGGTGTATTGAACGGCAACGGACATACGATTTTCGTAAATATCGGTGACGGCGGCAACTTGGCTGCGCCATTTACCTTTACGAATAACCGTTCTGTAATAGCTAATATTCATGTGGCGGGCATTATAACTGTAAGTGAGAACGACAGGGCCAACGCCGGCGGTCTGGTAGGAACAAACTACGGAGTGGTAATCAACTGCACTTCTTCTGTTAATATCACAAGCGCACACAAGAACGTGGGCGGATTGGTTGGGATTAACGGCAAACATGGCAGTATAATAAATTGCCACGCGGATGGAGATATTTTGGGTGAGTCCAGTGTTGGCGGTCTTGTGGGTTCCAACAAAGGCCAGATTATTTTGGGTTCGGCAAGCGGCAAAGTAAGCGGTAACCACCATGTTGGCGGTTTGGTAGGCTATAATGCAAATGAAGACGACAACTTAATACAACAAAGTGACGCATCCGGCAGCGCAACCTTTGCAAGCGGTAATCCCCCAACAAACCATGACGGGGAGAACATAGGCGGAGTCGTCGGCGGCAACGCAGGCACTATATCAAACGAGGCTGTTGATATATATGAAGTGCAAAAAGCGAGCATCCCCGACACCATGAAGTTGGCTTTTGCACTGGATTATCCCCCGGAAGCGGCGAAAGCATATGACTTAAGTAATGCAGAAAAGAAGGAAAGGCAAGCATTCGAAGAAAATCTTGAAGCAGAAATAAAAGCGTCTTTCTCCGGAGGGGGCAGAACAACACTTTCTTCTCACGGACAATCTCGCAGGACATCCGCCGGGCAGCTCAACACGACGGCAGCCAACGAGCAGCTTTATGCGAGAGACGGTGGCAATAACTATTCTATGGAATACAACGGAAGCGCTTTTATGAGTGCGGATGAGGCCTTTGAAGACAACACTGGCTTTGGGGACGATAGTGGCTTTGGGGACAATGATCCCTTTGACAACCCCTGGGACATGGATGAAATCGACTCAAATACCGGTTCTGGCAAAGACTCCGGCAAGGATGATCCGTGGCGCTTTTTGATGGGAATTTTTCGTGTCGCTGAAGCGCGTTACGAGAACCTTCTAACCTCCTTTGACGTCTCCTTGCCCGGACAATCGGCGGAAGACCGGAGCTTGCAAGCTATTTTGGAAGATTTTGCTAATGGGCTAATAACAAACGAGATTGTTGATACATTTGAGCTACCTGTTCCTGATGAGGTTATGGCATGGGATGAGGCCATTAGCGAAAATTTTGAATATACTATTACGAATTATTTGGATAAAGTGGCTAATAAGATAACCGATGAGACGGTTAAAGCCGCCGAAGCGAAGGCGAAAAAGTTATTAGGCGATCATTTTTCGAATGCTGTGGCTGATTTTTTCAATTTACTTAAATGACCCCTCGTCTTGGATATAATTATAATAACGCGCTGCGGCGGAAGGGGCGATTATGTTGGATTTCAACGCATATCAAAAGCTTGCCATGCGGACGGCAAGCTCGGCGACGAACGAAAATTTAATTTTAAACGGCGTGATGGGGCTCTGCGGCGAAGCGGGGGAATGCATTGATATTGTGAAAAAGCACAAATTTCAAGGGCACGCTTTAGACAGGGACAAGCTGATTGACGAAGCTTCCGACTGCTTATGGTACCTCGCGACGCTCGCGTCCGGGTTGGGGGTTTCTTTGGAAGACGTCGCGAAACATAATGTGGAGAAATTACGCAAAAGATACCCCGACGGGTTTGACGCGGAAAAGAGCGTAAACCGGTAACCCGTCACCCGATTATTCCCGTTACCGCCATCACCTCAACAGGAAGCGTTTTTCCCTTCAGTACCTTCTCGCCAAGGGATACGGCGTTAATGCGCCCCGCCAACTCATCATACACCGCGCGGCTTATAAGCACTTGCGAAAATTTAGCCTCGGTCTCTAAACGGGCGGCGATGTTTACGGTATCCCCAATCGCCGTATAGTCTTTGCGGAAATCCGGGCCGAAGCTCCCGACAATCGCATCTCCAAAATGAACGCCCACGCCTATCCCGATATACTCGCCCCTATCTTCTTTTAAATCATATTTTGCGCGAACCGACGTGTTCACCTTCTCTGACCGCTCCACGATGTTCCACGCCGTTTTTACCGCGCGAAAGACATAATCCTCCGTGGGAACGAACCCGTTAAACAGGGCCATTGCCGCGTCGCCGATAAACTTGTCCACGCTGCCGCCATTTTCGAAAACGGCGGACACGATCAACGCCAGATATTCGTTTAGCATTTGCGCAATTTCTTCCGGTTTCTCATAAAGCCGCTCACACAATGGCGTGAACCCCCGGATATCCGCAAACAGCACGGCAATGTTTCGCTCCCGCCCGGATTCTTCGCTGTTTGCTGCGCCGCTTGCTATCAGCTTATCCACTATCCTCGGGTCGGCGTACTTTTTAAAAACATCGCGCAAGCGCGCTTTTTCCGACACATTCATTGCGTAGCCGTACCCCACTTGATATATAACGACTATGCCAAACGCCGCAGGTACGTACAGAAACGTCATCACCGTACCCTGCCCGTACAGCCACTGTGCCGCAAGCAGGTAGCCCGCGCATAGCATCGCACATAGCACCAAGGAAATGACGGCGGCATAACGCGTTTTGAGCAATTCCCACAGCAGCATCGCTATTGCTATCGCGGCAAAACACGCGGTCAGCCGCGCCCATTCCGGCGCGCGTTTTTTGTAATTCTCGTCCAACATCATCTGCACCGCGTTCGCGTGTATTTCCACCCCGTACATTTGCTCGACCACATCGCTCCTATGGGAGAGGGGCGTATTGTGCGAGTCGGACATACCGGCAGCCCACGGCCCGATGAGTATGATGCAATCTATATAAAAAGCGGGGTCGAAGTCGTCTTCGAAAACATCCGCTATGGAAAAATTATTAAAATTATCAGGAAACCCCGTAAAATTTAAATACGCCTCGTTATTTTCCCGTGTAAACGCGTCCGGCGGGCTACCGGTGTATTGCTGCGCAATCACGGACGGGAAGCTGTAAAGCCATTCGCCCTCGTACTCCGCTTTCAGCAGCACGCGTCGTATAGTGTTGTCCCGATCAAGAATAGCGTTTGCCGCACCGTATGCCGCGTGCGCTTCCAATGCCGGAATCGGTTTGCGGTAATCGGTAATGACCTTTCTCAAGGATAAATTTTCCCGGTCCCTGCCAAATTCAATATGCGAGACAAGAACAACATTGCCGCCTTCGGCAATGGATAACGCCAACGCTTCGTCCTTCTTCGGGTCAGCACCTTCTTCCGTATAAAGCACGTCCAGAGCGATAACGGAAGGTTTGCCTGCCTCGCTGCTGTTTAAAATGTTTATGGCCTCCGCGATCACGTCACGGCTCCAATATTGAAACGGACCGAAT
>JAISWA010000083.1 GCA_031271275.1 Clostridiales bacterium
CCCGTCCTGGGGCGAGGACGTTACGTTAACGGTATACTGAAGCACGGTGACGAGCCCGTCCCGGTCCCGCACGTAAATCTCCCGCACGCCCTGCCCGGCGGCGGTGGTAAAAGCGTTCCCGTCCTGAATCCCCGCGACGGTTCCGGTGACCTTTTCAAGACCCACCAGGTTGTAGTGTATGTTGTCCATGTTGCGCAAAATTTTCGCCGTTTCCAACTTGGTGACTCCGCCTTTGGGGTCGAACAGCCCGCCGCTGCCGGGCATGATATTCTCCCGCAGCAGTTTCTCCACGGAATTGACCCGCTCCGGCGCGATGCTTTCCCAGTCGTTGTAGTTGTAGATTGCCTGCTGCGTGGCGGTGGTGGCGAAAATAGCCGGTTGGGCGAATTCCAACGCCTTCACGAGCCAGTCCGCCATTTCCTCACGGGTGGCGGGGTCGCTGCGGACAAACAACGCCTGACCTTCCGCCGGGGCGACGGGGGTTTGGGCAATGGCGGAAGCGTAGTCGGCGGCGGTAATCAGCCCCATCGTCTGCGCGAGGGTTAAATAACCGATTGACCAGACGGAACGCAGGGGCGAGTCGGCGGGGAGGGTGGCAAGCTGAGCCACGCCGGTAGCCTGCGCGGCGTCCTCCATGCCCACGGCGCGAAGCGCGAAAGCGATAGCACCTTCCTTGGTCACGGTTTCGCCGGGGTTATAATTGCGCTCGTAAGCCTTAATCATATTCAGCACGCCGCTGCGCACGATGGCGTCACGCTCGAAGGGGTCGGCGGGCAGGTCGCCGAAGCTCAAGTTGGCAATAAGCTTCGTGGCTTCCGGACGGCCAAAATACCGGAACGTAACCGGGTCGGAAAAAATATAGCCGTCGGTTTTGGCGGAAGCGTATGTAGGGGCGGGTAAAGAAAATAGCAGCACAAAAACCATAAGGAAGGAAATAATATTAAAAAGTTTTTTAGAAAAGTTTTTAGAAAATTTCATAAGCGCCTCCGGGGGAACATGCCCTGATGAAGAAATGAAAAAAAAGATGAGCGTTCTTCCGCCTTTATTATATAATACGAAAATATTGAACGCCAGAACAAATTAATGTCAATATAAAAGGAACCATTATAAATTGGTGTCATCCTGTATAAATTAGTGTCATCCTGAGCGAAGCGAAGGATCCGCTATCCATAAGGATTCTTCGCTTCGCTCAGAATGACATGCGCGGTGTTTTGAAGATTCCTCGCTTCGCTCAGAATGACATGTAAGGCCATCCATCATTTTCTCGGGAGCGTTTCTTAATGCACATCTCAGACGAAATCTTGCTGAACGTAACAAAACCCGGGCGGTATTCCGGCGGCGAGCTCAACGCAATCGTAAAACCCGGCGGCGCGCCTATCAACTTCGCCTTCTGCTTCCCCGACGTGTACGAGGTGGGCATGAGCCACCTGGGGCTGCAAATTTTATATTTTTTCATTAACCGGCGGCGCGACGCCTGCTGTCAGCGCGCCTTTATGCCGTGGCCGGACATGGAGGCGCTCATGCGGGGAAACGACCTGCCGCTGTACGCGTTGGAAACGGGTACGCCCCTTAGGGATTTTGATATGCTCGGCTTCACCCTGCAATTTGAGCTGAGTTACACCAATGTGCTCGCCATGCTCGACCTGGCGGGCCTGCCGCTGCGTTCGTCGGAGCGGGGCGAAGACATGCCCGTCGTTTGCGCGGGCGGCCCCTGCGCCTGCAACCCGGAACCCCTTGCGGAATTTATCGATTTCTTCTACATCGGCGACGGCGAGGCGGCGTTGGATGAAATTTTGGACAATTACCGCGAAAATAAAAATAACGGCGGGGGAAAGCAGGCGTTTCTGGAATCTGTCGCGGGGCTGCCCGGCGTGTATGTGCCCGCGTTTTACGACGCGGAGTACGACGAAAACGGATTGCTGCTGCGCTTCGCGCCCAACCGCCCCTCCGCCCCGGCGACGGTAAAACGCGCGGTGGTTTCCAGTCTGGACGCGGCGTTTTTCCCCGACAAATTTATCGTCCCCTGGATTGAAACCGTCCACGACCGCGCCATGTTGGAAATTTTCCGGGGTTGTATCCGGGGCTGCCGTTTTTGTCAGGCGGGTTTCCTGTACCGCCCCGTGCGGGAGCGCTCTCCGGAAACATTGTTTGCCCAGGCGGGCGAACTGCTTTCCAACACCGGGCACGAGGAAATTTCGCTGGTTTCCCTTGCCGCCTGCGACCATTCCCGTTTTGAAAATTTGGTGGACGGGCTGCTCGCGCGGTGTTCCCCTGAAAAAGTGAACATTTCGCTGCCGTCGCTCAGGGTGGACGCCATGTCCCTTTCCGTTTTGCAAAAAACCCAGACGGTGCGCAAATCTTCGCTGACTTTCGCGCCGGAGGCGGGCAGCCAGCGCCTGCGGGACGTGATTAACAAAAATTTATCGGAAGATGATATCCTGGACGGGTGCTTCCGCGCCTTTGAAGCGGGATTCGACCGGGTGAAGCTGTATTTCATGGCGGGGCTGCCCACGGAAACGGACGAGGACGTGGCGGGCATCGCGCGGTTGGCGGAGCGGGTGGTGGACCAGTATTATAAACTGCCCTATGAGCAGCGCCGCCGGCCCGTCAGCGTTTCCGTCAGCGCGTCCTGTTTCGTGCCGAAGCCCTTTACCCCCTTCCAATGGGCGGCCCAGGACGAATTGCGCGCGTTTAACGAAAAGCAGCGGGCGATAAAGGATTTAATAAGGAAGAAACAAATTTCCTACCGTTACCACGACGCGCCTTCCGCCGTGGTGGAGGGGGTGCTCGCCCGGGGCGGGCGGCCCCTTGCCGCCGCAATCGAGCGGGCGTACCGTTTGGGGGCGAAGTTTGACGGGTGGAGCGAGCATTTTAATTTCGAAATTTGGCAAAACGCGTTCAAGCAGTCCGGCATCGATACGGATTTCCGCGTACACCGGGAAAGGCAGGCGGAGGAAATTTTCCCGTGGGATTTTATTGATATCGGCGTCTCGAAAAAATTTTTGCGCAGGGAGTGGGAGCGGGGCATGGAAGGAAAGACCACGCCCAACTGTCGGGAAGGCTGCGCGGGCTGCGGCATGGCGGCGTTTGCGGAAACGGCGGCGTGCGGGCGGGAATCAAACTCGGCGTTGTCGTTAAGGCGGGAGATACAGCCATGAGTGAACAAACGATATCCGCGCAGCGGCGAATCCGCCTTTGTTTTTCCAAAGGTGGCGCTATGCGCTACATCAGCCACCTTGATTTATTGCGGGCATTCCAACGGGTTATGCGCAGGGCGAAACTGCCCGTTGCGTATTCCCAGGGGTTTAACCCGCACATACTGCTGTCGTTCGCGCTTCCGCTGCCCCTTGGCATGGAAAGCGCGCGGGACTACGCCGACCTGGCGCTGACCGGCGGCGAAGAAATTTCGCCGGAGGAAATCGTCAGCCGCTTAAACGAAAACGCGCCGGGCGGTTTGCGCTTTTTAGGGGCGCGTATGTTGGGCAGCGGCGAGGCGAGGGCGGCGGCTATCGTAGCGGCGGCGGATTACGCGCTAAGGCTTCCCGTCTCAAGCGAAGAAGATTCGCGCGCCATTTCAACCGTTTTAGACGCGCTATTGGCGGAGCCCACCCTTGTCACCCTTAAAAAAACCAAGAGCGGGGAAAAGGAAACGGATATCAGGCGGGATATCCTCCGGCTGTCTTACGAAACCGGTCCGGAACCGCAAATCATCCTGCGGCTGTCCGCGAGCAGCGCGCGGTTCCTTAACCCGGAAACGGTGGCGGGGCTGATATTTGAAAGGCTTCAAAGGGAAAGCGTTGGCCGCTTCCTGCGGTTGGATTTATACCGGGAAGTCGGGGGAAAGCGGGTTCCGCTGATGGAAGAAATCCCCGCCGGTGCCGCCGCCGCGCCGGGTGAAACGCCATGAAGCGTTTATTGATTGACGTAAGCGGCGGCTTACAACGCGCCGCGCTAACAGACGGCGATACGCTCACCGAAATCGTAATCGACCGGGACGAAAACGGTTCGATAGTGGGGCAAATCATCCTCGGGACGGTTCAAAACATTCTGCCCAGTCAGTTTGCGTTCATCGAAATTGGCAGCGAAAAGAACGCGTTTATGAATTTATATGCCGGGCACCGTTTAAAACCCGGTCAGCCGGTGCTGGTGCAGGTATATAAAGACGCAAGCGGCGCAAAAGGTGCTAACGTGGGGCAAAAGCTGCACTTTAACGGAAGGCATGTGATTATTTACGGCAGCGCGCGAACGGAATCCGGCGTTTCGCAAAAAATAACCGACGCGGCGGAACGCGCGCGGCTGCGGAAAATTATCCGCGAGACGCTGCCCGGCGGGTACGGCGCGATTGCCCGCACCAACAGCGAGGGGCAGGACGAAGGGGTGATAAAGCAAGAAATCCTCGCACTGGTCGAGCTTCACAAAAATGTGACGGAACGCGCGGGGTATTTGCGCCCGCCCGCCGTGGCGCACCGGGAGGACAGGCTGCTAAACGATTTATTTTCCCGGGACATCGGGGAAATTTGGGTCAACGAGCGCGGCAAATACGATGAAATATCCGGTTGGATAAAAACTTCCGCGCCTGAAATGGGGAACCGTTTATTTTTTTACAGCGAAGCGGAAGACGCGCCAAGCTTGTTCAACGCCTACGGGGTTGAATCCCAAATACGCAAGGCGTTGGAGAAGCGCGTCTGGCTGCCCTGCGGAGGGTTCGTGACCTTCGAGCAGACGGAAGCCTGCGTGGTGGCGGACGTTAACACGGGCAAGTTCGCCGGGAAAAAGAATTACCGCGATACGGTTTTGCGCGCGAACCTTGAGGCGGCGGAATGTATCGCGGAACAATTGCGGCTGCGGAACCTGTCGGGTATGATTATTGTGGATTTTATCGACATGTACGCGGAGGACGACCGGAAGGCGCTGTTAAAAACTTTTGAGGAACATTTGCGCAAGGACAGGATTAAAACCAATTTGGTGGGCGGAATGACCGAGCTTGGGTTGGTGCAGGTTACCCGCCGCAAAACGCGGGAATCCCTGAGCCGTTTGATGGAACGGGACTGCCCGGAATGCGGCGGCACAGGGAAAGCGCCCAGGAATGAATAGCCGCCACGGGTCATTCCGGGCGAAGCCACGTCATCCCGGGCGAAGCCACGTCATTCCGAGCGAAGCCACGTCATCCCGGGCGAAACCACGCGTCATCCCGGGCGAAGCCACGTCATCCCGGGCGACGCCACGTCATTCCGAGCGAAGCGAGGAATCTTCCCTCATATCAATAGGAGGTCAGTATGAAAACTTTCGACGCTGTTTTATTTTTCAACGACGGGTTTGAGGAAGCCGAAGCCATCACGCCGCTCGACGTGCTGCGCAGGGGCGGTTGCGAAGCCGTTACGGTTTCGCTTACGGGCAAGAAGGAAGTTACCGGCGCGCACGGGGTTACGGTGCTCGCCGACGCGTTGTATGATGAAATTTTCCCGGATAAGCCCGAAACGCAGGGCATCATGATGGTTTTACCCGGCGGGCCGGGGACTTCCGGTTACAAAAAGCACGCGGCTTTTTTGGAAACGCTGCGCCGCCACCACGGCGCGGGCGGGAATTTTGCCGCGAT
>JAISWA010000092.1 GCA_031271275.1 Clostridiales bacterium
ATAAAATGACTTTTGTTTTTGCGGTGATTCGCGGCGCGATATCTTCGCGGGTGACGCGGAAATCGTTTTCGGCTCTCGCGGGGACGGACACGGGAACGCCCCCCGCGAGCAGCACGCACGCCCGGTAGGAAACGTAGCACGGCTCGATAATTAAAACCTCGTCGCCGGGGTCCAACACCGCCCGCAGCGCGACGTCAATCGCCTCGCTGACGCCCACGGTTACGATTACCTGCGTTTTCGCGTCGTAAGTCAGCCCGGAATATCCCTTCACGTAATCGGATATTGCCGCCCTGAGCGCGGGCTGCCCCGCGTTAGACGAGTAGACCATGCGGTGGTGCTCCAGGGAATAAATGCCTTCCTCCCGCACGTGCCAGGGCGTAAAAAAGTCCGGCTCGCCCACGCCGAGGGAGATAACGTCTTTCATCTCGGCGGCAACGTCGAAAAACTTGCGTATGCCGGAGTAGGGGAGGGCTTTTACGCTTTCGGTCACAAACCCCCGGCTCATGGCGAAACAATCATCCGTTCGTCAGCGGACGCCTCCCTGTTCAGCTCTACGCCGTGCTCCTTATATTTTTTCAGCACAAAATGCGTGGCTACGCTTAGGATGGATTCCAACGGCGCGAGCTTGTCGGAAATAAAATGCGCCACGTCCTTCATGGTTTTGCATTCGACGATTACCGTCAGGTCGAAGCCGCCGGACATCAAATACACCGAACGCACTTCGTCGAAACGGTAGATACGCTCCGCGATACGGTCGAAACCCTGCCCCCGCGCCGGGGAAACTTTGACCTCCACCAACGCGGTGATGTATTCCCGGTCGGTCTTTTCCCAGTCGATCAGGGTGTTGTAGCCGCAGATTACGCGGCTGTCTTCCCATTCTTTAATTTCCGCCGCGATTTCTTCTTCCGGCCGTCCGGTGAATACGGAAAGCTCCCGCGCGGTCAGCCGGGCGTTATTTTCCAATAGATTTAAAATGGAATGGTCCATGGTGCGCCTCCTGTTCAGCGGCGCGAGCATCCCGTAGCCGCCCATTTTCGCGATAAAGTTGATAGTCGAAAATTTGGGGCAGTATAGCATATAAATGAAAAAATCTTCAAATACAATATTTTGCGCTGAAACGCCCCATGTCAGCAGGATTGGCGCGCTTTAAAAAACTGCGATTTTTACCGCCCCGATTTGACACGCTCCCATAGCCTGCTTATACTTCGAACAAATAAATTTGCAGCTTTTAAGGAGAATTCTATGTCCCGCTACGATTTTAATTCCGTGGAAAAAAAATGGCGCAAACGTTGGGAAGAAAACCCCGTCCAAAGCGAAGGAGCGGACAGTAAACCCAAATACTACTGCCTCGATATGTTCCCGTACCCCTCGGGTATCGGTCTGCATGTGGGGCATTGGCGCGGTTACGTGTTAAGCGACGTGCTCAGCCGCTATAAAATCCTGCAGGGCTATCAGGTACTGCACCCCATGGGTTGGGACGCGTTCGGGCTTCCGGCGGAGAACAACGCCATTAAAATGGGCATACACCCGTCGGTAAACACGGCGGAAAATATAAAGGTTTTTAAGCGTCAGCTCCACGAAATCAGCGCGGTATACGACTGGAGCAAAGAGATTAACACCACCGACCCGGCGTATTATAAATGGACGCAGTGGATTTTCGTGCAGATGTTCAAAAAGGGGCTTGCCTATGAAAAGGAAATGCCCCTTAACTGGTGCCCCAACTGCAAAGTGGTTTTGGCGAACGAGGAAGCGGTGGGCGGAATCTGCGAACGCTGCCATTCCCCCGCGACGAAGAAAAACCTGCGCCAGTGGATGCTGCGCATTACCGATTACGCCGAGCGCTTACTGAACGATTTAAGCGAGTTGGACTGGCCGGAAAAAGTGAAAAAAATGCAGGCGGACTGGATAGGCAAAAGCCACGGCGCGGAAGTGGACTTCGCGGTGGCAGGTTCCGGGGAAAAAATAAAGGTATACACCACGCGGCCCGACACGCTTTTCGGGGCGACGTTCATGGTGCTCGCGCCGGAGCACGCGTTGGCGGGCAAGTTGGCGACAGCGGAACACGCGGAAGAAGTACAGGCGTACATCAAACGCGCGGCGGGGCGCTCGTCGGTGGACCGCATGGCGGACAAGGAAAAGACGGGCGTGTTCACGGGGAGTTACGCGGTCAACCCCATGACGGGGCGCGGGGACATGCCGGTTTGGCTTTCCGATTATGTGCTCGCGGATTACGGCACCGGCGCGATTATGTGCGTACCTGCCCACGACACCCGCGACTTCGAGTTCGCCGCGAAATTCGGGCTGCCCGTCGTGCAGGTCATCGCGCCCGCCACACAGGAGGCGAACCCGTCGCCGCCCCTTGCCGAAGCGTATGTGGGCGACGGCGTGCTTATAAACTCCGGCGCGTTTAACGGCTTGCCGGTCGCCGAGGCGCAGGAAAAAATCGCCGCGCAGCTTTCCGAGCGCGGGGTCGGCAAAAAAACCATCAATTATAAGTTGCGCGACTGGGTGTTTTCCCGTCAGCGCTATTGGGGCGAGCCGATTCCCATCATCCACTGCGAAAAGTGCGGCGCGGTTCCCGTGCCGGAAAACGAATTGCCGGTACTGCTGCCCGAAGTCGCTTCCTATCAGCCCACCGACACCGGCGAGTCGCCGCTTTCTGCGGTGGAAAGCTGGGTCAACACCCCATGCCCCGTCTGCGGCGCGCCGGCGAAACGCGAGACGAACACCATGCCACAGTGGGCGGGTTCGTCTTGGTATTTCCTGCGTTACGCCGACGTTAACAACAATGAGCGGCTTGCGAGCGCCGAAGCGTTGAAGAAATGGCTCCCGGTGGATTATTACGTGGGTGGCGTCGAGCACGCGGTATTGCATTTGCTGTACGCGCGTTTTTATACGAAATTTTTGTATGACATAGGCGCGGTGGATTTTAAGGAGCCCTTCGTCAAATTGTTCAATCAGGGCATGATTAACCGGAACGGAAAGAAAATGGCAAAGTCGGCGGGCAACGGCGTTTCGCCGGACGAAATGGTCAACCGCTACGGCTGCGACGCGCTGCGGCTTTACGAGCTTTTTATCGGCCCGCCGGAAATCGACAGTGAATGGGACGACAGCGGAATCGAGGGCGTGTTCCGCTATCTGAACAAGCTTTGGAAGCTCGCGGAGCAGCTTCGCGACATAAAGCCTACGCCCGCGATGGTCCGCACGCGGCACAGGCTCGCCCACGACATCACCACGCGCCTTGAAAGCCTGAGCCTTAACACGGTGGTCAGCGGTTTCATGGAACACACGAACACTTTAACGGAACTGGCGAAGGAATCCGGCGGTATCGACCGGGACACGATGGAAACGCTGATCGTTTTAATCGCGCCTTTCGCGCCGCACATGGCGGAGGAGCTTTGGGAAC
>JAISWA010000106.1 GCA_031271275.1 Clostridiales bacterium
TGACCATCGTGGACGGCAACGGCGACATGGCAAACCAGACCAATCAGGTGGACACGTTTATCGCCCAGGGCGTGGACGTGCTTATCATGAACCTGGTGCAGTCTTCCTCGGCGGCAACCATCACCGAGAAAGCGAAAGCCGCCAACATCCCCGTGGTATATATCAACCGGGAACCGAGCGAGGAAGACATGGCAGGTTGGGACAAAATCTGCTATGTGGGCGCTGACGCCCGTCAGTCCGGCACCTATCAGGGCGAAATTATCCGCGACCTTCCCGACAAGGGCGACGCCGACGGCGACGGAACCGTCCGCTACGCCATGATTATGGGCGACCCCGAGAACGTGGACGCGCAATACCGTACCGAATTTTCCATCAAAGCCCTTACCGACGCGGGCATCGCGGTGGAAGAACTTTTCAACCAACGCGGCGACTGGGAGCAGGCGAGGGGACAGGAGCTTGCCGCCAACGCGTTGGCGCAGTTCGGCGACCAACTTGACGTTATCTTCTGCAACAACGACGGCATGGCGCTTGGCGCGTATCAGTCGATTTTGACCGCGGGCCGCACCGTAGGGGAGAACATCTACCTTGTGGGCGTGGACGCGTTGGAAGAATGCGTAGAAATGGTCAACAACGGAACCATGACCGGCACCGTGCTTAACGACCATATCGGACAGTCCCACACGGCTGTGGACGCCGCCATCACCTATATGGAAGGCGGAACAAACGAGTCGTACCTGTGGGTCGATTACCAGAAGGTAAATTAAGTATTATTTGACTCAGCGCAAATTCATCACGGGGCTGTCTCACGGGCGGAAATTATAGCAAAGGCACTTTGGAAACGTGATTCACTTGCGGCTTGCAACCGGCTCACTCCCTGCGTGCGTTCGCCACGCGCCGCTTCACGTTCATCCCGTTTTTAGTAAGCCTTTGCTGTAAGCCGCTTTCGTGAGGCGGCTCCTTTTTCCATACTAAGGAAGGGGTGATTGAAATGCCGGAGTATATTCTTGAAATGAAGGGGATTTGCAAATCCTTTCCCGGCGTAAAAGCGTTGGACAATGTTTCGTTTAAGCTGCGGGAGGGTTCCGTCCACGCGCTCATGGGGGAAAACGGCGCGGGGAAGTCTACCTTAATGAAATGCCTGTTCGGCGTCTACGCCATGGACAAGGGGGAAATCTGGTATAAAGGCGAGCGGATTAAAATCATCAACCCCTTTGACGCGCTGCGCAAAGGCGTCGCGATGGTGCATCAGGAATTGCAGCCCATACCCGAGCGTTCCATTGCCGAGAATATTTTTTGCGGGCGTTACCCCACGCTGTTCCCGGGTATTGTAAACCATGCCAAAATGAACGCGGAAACCGCTTCGGTACTGCGGAAAGTCGGGTTGGATTACGAACCGACCCGGCGGCTCGGCACGCTTTCCGTCTCGCAAATGCAGTTGGTGGAAATCGCCCGCGCCGTTTCCGTCGGCGCTAAAATCGTAATCATGGACGAGCCGACTTCGTCGCTTACCAGCGGGGAAGTTTCCAAGCTGTTTGAAATCATCAGCCAGTTGAAAGCCGAAGGCGTCGCGATTATTTACATATCCCACCGGATGGACGAAATACTGCGCATCTCGGACGAAGTCACCATCATGCGCGACGGCCAGTACATAGGCACCTGGCCCGCGAAAGAACTGACCACCGATTTGATCATCACGCGCATGGTGGGAAGGCAGCTTACTAATTTATACCCCGAAAAAGAAAATACGCCCGGGGAAACGATTTTACAGGTCGAAAATTATACGTCCATCAACCCCAAGTCTTTCAGGAATATAACCTTTTCGCTGCGCAAAGGGGAAATCCTGGGTGTAAGCGGATTGGTCGGCGCGCAGCGCACGGAGTTGATGGAGGGCTTGTTCGGCCTGCGCGCCTCGGTTTCCGGGTTCATCACCTACAAGGGGCGCAAGTTCAAATGCGGACGCCCAAAAGACGCCATAAGCCACGGCATCGCGCTGCTGACGGAGGACAGGCGGCAGACGGGTATCTTCGGCGTGCTTTCGGTTTCGGACAATGTTTCTGTGGCTTCCCTTAATAAATATCAAAAACTGAAACTCTTTATCGAGCAAAAACGCATTAACGAACTGGTGGAGGAAAACGTCAAAAAGCTGAGCATTAAAACGCCGGGTATCAAAACCTTGATACAGTCGCTTTCCGGAGGCAACCAACAAAAAGTGATTATCAGCCGCTGGCTTGCCAACGACCCCGATATTTTTATCATGGACGA
Organism: Clostridiales bacterium; assembly: GCA_031271275.1. Taxonomy (GTDB): domain Bacteria; phylum Bacillota; class Clostridia; order Lachnospirales; family WQUN01; genus JAISWA01. Next base: position 2,263 of record JAISWA010000106.1, read on the forward strand.
ACCGACGCGGGGTATTGACGTGGGCGCTAAATATGAAATCTATTCCATTATCGCCGACTTGGCGAAGCAGGGGAAAAGCATTATTTTCATCAGTTCCGAAATGCAGGAACTGATCGGCGTCGCCGACAGGATCATGGTCATGTGCGACGGGCGCGTGACCGGTTTCGCCGAGGGCGGGGATATGAACGAAGAATATATTATGGAGCTTGCGACGCGCTTTGAAACGGAGAGTGAGCATTATGCCTGAGAACAGAAAAAGCAAAGTGACTAACTTTTTACTCAACAACGCGGTGGTTATTTTACTGCTGTTCGCGTCCGTAACGGTGGGGCTGCTAAGACCGGCGTTCTTTTCGGAAGCGAACGCGGGCAACCTGATCAGTAATACCGCCATACGCTTCATCATCGCCCTCGGCGTTTCGGGCTGCCTGATCACCAAAGGCACCGACCTTTCCGCGGGGCGCTCCGTCGGGCTTTCCGCCTGCCTCGCCGCCACCTTTCTTCAAAGGTTTGATTACGGCGGCAAGGTTTACCCCGAGCTTGGGGATATCCCCATCCTGGTCGTATTCCTCGGCGTAATACTGGTCGCCGCCGTTTTCGGGCTGATTAACGGCGCGGTCATTTCTTATTTGAAAGTCCCGCCCTTTATCGCCACGTTGGGAATGATGACGATTATCTACGGCATCTGCCTGGTGTTTACCGGGGCGCAGCCCATCGGCGGGCTACGGACGGACTACACCGCCATTGCCAACGGTACGCTTGGGCGGCCGTTTCTGCCCTATCTGGGGTTCTTTTCGGCTATTTGCGGAATCATTATCTGGGTCATATACAACAAAACTTCCCACGGGAAGTATATGTACGCCATCGGCGGCAACGAAAGCGCGGCGGAGGTCAGCGGCATCAACACAAGCCGTACAAAAATTTTGATTTATATGACCGCCGGTATTTTATACGGGACCGCGGGTTTCCTGTTGGGGGCTAAGGCGGGGGGAACCTCCGTCAACATCGGCTTCGGCTACGAACTGGAAGCGATTGCGGGCTGCACCATCGGCGGCGTTTCCACCAACGGCGGCGTGGGGCGCGTCACGGGAATCCTCGTGGGCGTGTTGGTGTTTGAGCTGTTGAAAATCGCCATGCAGTTTATGGGCGTCGAGCCGTCGTATACCTATATCGTGCAGGGCTTGGTTATCGTGCTCGCCGTGGCGGTGGATATGCGCAAGTACGCCGCGAAGAAATAGCGCTGTTAGCGAGGTTTGATAAAAGAATTTTACTCAGCGGGCGGTTACCGTATTACGGTAGCCGCCTTTTACTTTTAGGGCGCGTTTTTATTATCCAATAATCTGCTGCCGCCGTCATACTTCCTATACTATACGGCGTATATTATCTTGAAAAAATCAATATTATGTTTGAATAGGAGGTGAACCCATGATATTTTCCAGAAACGCTACTTTGTTGGACGCGTGTGTGCTAAGCGCGCTGGCGAGGGGCGACACCTACGGCTACGAGCTTACCGCGCGGATACGCGTCGCGTCGGAGGTTTCGGAATCCACGCTGTACCCGGTGCTCAAACGGCTGCAAAAAGAAAAGCTGCTTTCCACCTACGACGAGGCGGTAAACGGGCGCAACCGCAGGTATTACAGCCTTACCGAAAGCGGAAGGAGCAAGTTGGCGGGCTATAAGGAAGAATGGGAAACATTTAAGCAAAATATAGACCGGGCGCTGACGCCCGGCGAAGGAGGACAGCATGAACAAACAGGAATACCTGATTGAACTGCGCCAACGGCTTAACCCGCTGCCGTTGTCGATAGACGAAATTACCGACGCAGTGCAGTATTACGAGGAATATTTCTCGGAAGCGGGACCGGAGCGGGAGCAGGAAGTGATAAAGGAACTGGGTTCCCCGGCGTATGTGGCGGCGCAAATTGCCCTTAAATTGACAGGAAGCCTTGAGCCCGCCAGGGAAAGCGCGGCCCGGGAAGGTACCGCCCGGGAAAAAATCAGCAAGCCGGTCAAGCGAAACAGCAGCCTCGCCAAAATGGTGCTGCTCGGCGTACTCGCCGCTCCGGTGGCGCTTCCGCTGATGATCGCGGCGGTGGCGGTAATCGGCGCGTTGTTTATAACCATTGGCGCGTTGGTGGTTTCATTTTTCATACCCGGCCTCGTCATAGCGGTTGCTTCGGTGCCCACCTTGGTTTTCGGCGTGATTACGATGGTCACCGATTTTTCCACCGGCATTTACTGGATCGGCTGCGCGCTGTTTATGCTCGGTGTCGGCGGGTTCATGACGAAGCTCGGCATGGTCGTCGGACGCCTCGGCGTTAAAGCGATTACCTTTATCGGCGGGAAGGTCATACGCCGCGGCGACGCCGCCCGCCCGGACATAGAACATAAAGTGGAAGACTTGAGAGTCTCGCCTGAAACGGAGGGTTATAAAGATGCGCAAGCGAATTAATGTATTACTCGGCGTCAGTCTCGCTATCGGCTTTGTGCTGATGATGACCGGCGACGCCATGGGCGCGAAGACGAACATGTACTTCGACAGCGCGGGCATCCACACGGAGCGCAATTGGTCCCTGTTCGGGAACAGCGGCTATGGGGAAGCCGGCACGGACTACGAAGTCTGGGAAGCGGCGGAAGATGACGGCGATATCCTGCGGGAAATTTCCGAGGAGATTTCCGACGACGTGCGGGGCGCGGTTGCGGAAGCCCAGGAATACGCGGAAGCCCGGGAATACGCGGCGCAGTACGACGATGTTTCCAATACCTTCGTCTATGACGTGGACGAAAATCTCGACGAGTTTGAATCCGTTGAAATTGACGTGGTTTCAATGGACGTTACCGTCGAGCCGGCGGATTATTACGGCATTGACATACGGTACCCCAACAACCGCAAAGTCGAATGGAGCGTTCGGGGCGGCACGCTGAAAGTGGAAGACAAGACCAATTCCCTCCGGGTTAATCTTTTTAGCTGGAACCAACTCGGCGGAGGGGAAGAAAGTTATGTCACCGTATACTGCCCCTCCGACGCCCTCGACAACATCCATATAGACACCGTCAGCGGCGAGGTCTCCGTTAACGGTTTTACCGGCATGGATTCTTTTGAAATCGAAACGGTTTCCGGGGATATTAGCGCGGAAGACTGCGAAGCCCAGGAAATAGAATGCGAATCCACCAGCGGCGAGGTCAGCGTATACGGCAGCCGTTCCGAATACTTCTCCGTCGCGAGCGTCAGCGGCGATATATGGATTGATGACTGCTACGGCGAGGACATTAAATTGGACACCGTGTCCGGGGAAATAACCGGCATCTTCGACGCTTCGGCTGAGGATTATGCCATCAGGTTTTCAAGCGTCTCCGGCTCGATGCAGATTAACGGCGAGCGCGTGAAGAAAAATTTCCAAAAAGACGGCGGCGACTATGAGCTTCGCGCGGGAACCGTCAGCGGCGACCTGGATATAACCTTCACGGAGGATTAATCTTCAATAAACAAAAAAAGGCTGTCTCAGCGCTGAGACAGTCTTGGCTTGTGAGACAGCCTTGGCACCTGTCATTCTGAGCGAAGCGAAGAATCCTATACCGTAAAGAGAAGATTCTTCGCCTTCGGCTCAGAATGACAAGCCCTGGCAGCGAGAGACGGCCTTGGCTTATGAGACAGCCTCTTTGAATTTAGTCCAGAAATAAGTATTACGCCACCAACAAAAACGGATTGTCGAACATAAATTTTAAGGTCCAGTAATCGTTTTTATTCTTCTCAATTTCGATTTCCTTTTGTTTTATCCCCAACCGGGCAAGGTCCGCGTCGTATTGGGTTACCTGCCCGGCGTTTAAGCGAATCAACGCGGTTTCGTAAGTATCGTTGGCTTTTTCCAGTTCCACCGTCAGCGTTTCCTCTTTTTTAAGCAGGGCTTCCAAATCGCTGAAATTAGCGCGGATGGCGGCTTCAAGCGCTATCCGCCTGTCTTCGTATTCCCGCGCCAGTTTATCGTACTCCACTTTAAGCGTGTCTATTTTATCTTTGTCCAACTTGATACCCCGGCGTTTATTTTCGCTGTCGCGGTAATCCAATTCGGCTTTTTTAATAGCCGTCTCTATCTCTTTTTGTTTAAGGCTCGGCGTTTCGAGCAAACGCTCCGTTAAAAACACCTCGATGTTTGCGGGCGGGTTGCTTAAAGTGCGGATGTACGTTACGCGTATTTTTTCATAAGGCGAGAGCTGAAGCACTTCGTTAATCGCCTGACTGTAATTTTCAAGCTGAATATTTAAGGCTTCCAAATTTTTCTGGTTTTGCGCCAACGTTTGCTCGGCTTCCCGCACCTCGGCGGAACTGGCGAGCCCGTACTCATTTTTTAGCGTGACCCGGCGCACGTTTTCCTCGTCAAGAACAAGGGTCGCTTCCATCAACTCAATGTCGAGCAGCGCGTTTGCCTCGTCCTTCAGCGCGTTCCTAAGGGAAATTTCCCTTGTCACCGGTATCATTTGCTGCCCCAGTTTAAGGGATTCCATGTTCCTGTCCATATCGTCGAGGGCGTTTTCGATGGCGTCCACATCCTGTTGGTTTATGGTTCCGTCGTCGGCAAGCACGCTAAACGCCAACTCGTGCATTTCATTTTTCATTTTATTAAGGTCTTCCTCGGTAAACTGCTTGTTGTAGATTTTATACTGCTTTAAATCCCGTAAATCCTCCTCCAACTCGTCTTGCTTTTCCATAATCGCGTCAATCTGTTCCTGCAGCGCCAGATGCTCGGACGAATCCTTCCGGGCAAGCGCCAACGCTTCGTCAAAGGTAATGAGCCGCAGCTTCGGTTCAGACGCTTCCGCCGCCGCTGGGAATATCCCGGCAAATAAAAAGGAGCAGACGATTAGCACCGCTGCCCTGAAGAATTTCTTTCTCATAACGGTCAACCCCCCACAGGTAATTTGCGGCAACCGTTCCTTTTTGCGTTTTTAGCGGTTGCCCTGCGTCCATTTTCCCACGCAATTATGAACTATTTATGAACTTTACTTTACAATAGTCTTTCTAAACTTTGTATTTTTTCATTTCCCGAATATCGTCCCCGAAGAACTTCAACATCTTATAATATCCGAGAAAGCGGGAAGTGGTACGTTCCGAATACTGCGACAGTCCCTTTTGGGAAAGGTTGGTGGAAATCACCGTGGGTTTTTTGGAAAGCAGCCGCTGATTTATGATATCGAAAAGCGCCGAAACCGTTACCACCGTGGAAAATTCCGCCCCTAAGTCGTCGAGTATCAGCAGTTCTGCTTCGGTGGCAGCGTCTATCATTTCGTCCGGTTCTTCCGTCCTGTCCCGGTTGAAGCGGTAATCCTCCACTACCCTAAACAGCCTCGGCGCGGTGACGTAGAGCACCGTTTTCCCCCGGTCAAGCAAATCTTTCGCGATGCAGTTGCATAAAAAAGTCTTTCCCAACCCGGTGTCTCCGTACAGCAGCAAGTTTTGAAACTCGCCGTCAAACCGCTGCACGAACTGCATCGCCGTCCGCAAGACGGCCTGCATGTTCACATGAGGGGAAAGCCCTTCGTCTTCGATGATTTCCGTACTGTAATACCGCAAGTCGAAGGTGTCGAAATTTTCCTCCGCGAGCACGTTCTTTATATGGGAAATCCCGTAATACGCCTCAATCAGCCGCTGCTTCAGGCACGCGCAGCGCTCCGGAACGCCGGAGGGCGTTTCGATATAGCCGGTATCGGAGCAGTTCTTACATTTATAAATGTCGGTAAAAAAATCCGCGGGGATTTTGTTTTTCTTAAACAACGCGACCCGCTCGTCTTTAAGCGCCGCCGAAGCGAGACGTAGTTTCCCCGCCGAATCCGGCGAGCCCCCCAGAACCGCCCGCGTAAGCGAGATGCCGACAGCGGCAAGCTCGTTCTCAATCTCCCGCGCTCTCGGCAATTTTTCAAACACCTGTTTCCGCCGCGCGTCCAACAGCGCCGCCGCGCGGGAACGGTCCGCGTCGTACTGCCTCATCACTTCTTTGTACGCCGTTTTATAGAGCATGTTATCCCTTCAACTGACGGAGTATGTACTCCCGTTCCTTTTTTTCCAACTGGGCGTAATCCCGCTCCCGCTGTTTAAAGTTGACGAATTTATTATTCTTAACGGTCTTAGCTTCGGGCTTCGCGGCGGCCTCCGCCTTCCTGCGGAAGTCTATCGTATCCGCCTCTGCGGCTTCGACAGTCTTAATCCCTTTCTTGTGCCAGTCCTCGATTATTTTATCCACATAGGTGAATTTGGGTTTACCGAGCTGCTCCGCCGCCCGGTCGCAGGCTTTCATCACAAGCGCGGCGGGCATCTGGTACTCGTTAAGCCACCTGTCCATGTATTTCCGTTGGGACTGGGTGGGGTAACCGGTGTTCTGCCCCATCGACCGCAAAATTTCCCGGTAGCCGCGGTCAAAGGTCCTTACATATTCCAACGCCTTTTCCATGTCGTCGATTTGCCTGTCCGCCCAGTCCAACGCCACTTTCTCTATGTAACGCATGTCGCGTTTGTCATTTTCGGCGCAGTAATTCAACAAATAACCGATTACGTCAATGGGTAGCCGCAGCCAGTCGTAAAACCCGAACAGCACATTCATATCATGGTAGGTAAGCATTTTGCCAAGCGCCTGTTCCGCCAACGTAAACAGCCGCTCAATGTCTTTGCTTTCCCGCTTGTAAACCGTCAGTTCCTCCACGGTATACTGGGGACGACCGGAGGGTACGAAGGATTTAATGATTCCGGTTTGCTTCGGCTTATCCGGCTTGGAAAGTGCCGCCGGCGCGTCCGTTCCGCCGGAAGCGGGTCTTTCTTCTTGGGGAATGCGGACGGG
>JAISWA010000123.1 GCA_031271275.1 Clostridiales bacterium
GTACACGCCGTACCCCGCGGTCAGGCCGCCGTTGCTCACAATCATGACGGAAACGAGAATGCCCGTAAGCAGCGAAAGTAAGTAGTACATTAAAAATACTCAACTCCATCCGCGTCCACTTTCGCGTAAATCAGCGGCTTTTCCGCCGGTTTCCCCGCTCCTACGGTCAAAGCCCTTAGTGCGATGCGCTCCGCGTCGGGGAAAGCTTTCTCATCATTGGTATAAAGCTCCGCCACCGTCTCCCCGGCGTTTACATAATCGCCGGGCTTTTTGCGCAGCATGATCCCCGCGCCGTAGTCGATGGCGTCGCCCGCCTTCGCCCGCCCCGCGCCAAGCACCACGGACGCGGTTCCCCAACCGGCGGTGTCCATTGCCTGTACATACCCGCTTGCGGGCGCGGGCACTTGGCGGACGCCCGCCGCCCGCGGCAGTTTGGCATAATCGGAAAGCGAGGAAGCGTCGCCGCCCTGCGCCGTCACCATATCACAAAGCTTATGGAACGCCGCGCCGCTTGCGACGGCGTTTTCCGCCAGATTTCTGCATTCCCCGTAAGACGTTCCCTTCCCGGCTTGCAGCAGCATGTGCGCCGACAGCGTAATACAGAGCTCGTAAAAATCACCCGGCCCGTTCCCTTTTAACGTTTCCGCCGCCTCCATCACTTCCAACGCGTTGCCCACGGCAAAGCCCAAGGGTCTGTCCATATCGGTGATAAGCGCCGCCGTTTTTTTGCCCGCGCCTTCGCCTATGGCGACCATCGCTTTCGCCAACTCCACGGATTCCTCCGCCGTTTTCATAAACGCGCCGGAACCGGTCTTTACGTCGAGCAAAATGCAATCCGCGCCTGCCGCGAGTTTTTTGCTCATGATGCTTGAGGCGATAAGGGGGAGGCTGTCCACCGTTCCGGTAACGTCGCGCAGGGCGTAGAGCTTTTTGTCCGCGGGCGCGAGCGCGCCGGACTGCCCGACCACGCACAGGCCGGTTTCGTTCACGATACGGATAAAATCCTCCCGGAGGAGCTCCGTTTTAAAACCGGGGATGGACGCTAATTTGTCAACCGTCCCCCCGGTGTGGCCCAGTCCCTTGCCGGACATTTTCGCCACCGCCGCGCCGCAAGCCGCCACAATAGGAGCGACCGCCAAGGTGGTCTTATCGCCTACGCCGCCGGTGCTGTGCTTGTCTACCTTGACCGCCTTGATGGCGGAAAGGTCCGCCATCTCGCCGGAACGCGCCATCGCCAACGTAAATTCCACCGTTTCTTCCGGCGTCATCCCCTGGAAGCACACCGCCATTAAAAACGCGGAAATCTGCGGGTCGGGAATGCTCCCGTCGGTCACGCCGCCTATGAGATAGGCGATTTCCCCGGTTGAAAGCGCCGAACCCCGGCGTTTCTTTAGTATTAAATCATACATGCGCATGGCGCGTTCACACCATCCCAAGCGCCAGTTCCATCATCTGCGTGAAGGAAGTGCGCCGCTCGTCGGCGGGCATGGCCTTTCCGGTGAAAATCGTGTCGGAAATGGTGCAGATACACAGCGCGTTTTTGTTGGCGCGGGCAGCGTTCATGTACAGGGCGGCGGCTTCCATTTCCACCGCGAGTACGCCCATCTTGAGCCACGATTTCAGCGCGTTTTCGTTGTCGTCGTAGAAAGTGTCCGTGGAGAGAAGGTTCCCAACCACCAGGCGGATTCCCAACGCGTCGGCGGAACGCTGCGCCTTTTGCACCAAGGCGTATGAGGCGATGGGGGCGTAATTGCCGGGGAGCAGGTAGTTATCCGCGTATTTGGAATTGGTGCACACCCCAAGCCCGAGCACGATGTCGCCGAGGTTGAGGTCGAGCTTCATCCCCCCGGCGGAGCCTATTCTGATAATATTTTCGACTTCGTAGAAATTAAACAGCTCATAGGAATAAATCCCCATCGAAGGCATTCCCATTCCGCTGCCCTGCACGGAAACGGCCTTGCCCTTGTACGTGCCGGTGTAGCCGAGCATACCGCGCACATTGTTGACTTCGCGCGCGTCCTGCAAGTAATTTTCCGCGATAAACTTCGCGCGGAGCGGGTCGCCGGGCATTAAAACGGTTTTTGCGTAGTCGCCGGAAGCGGCGGTGATGTGCGGGGTCGGAATAGGCATGGGAACCTCCTGAAAATAGTTTTATCGCATAGTAGATTACGGGTTTGCGGTTGTCAAATAAACGGCGGAAACCCTGCGGTTAACGCACCTCCGTCCGTAAACTTTTTAGGCGCGCCGCAAAACGTTCGCAGCAGTTTTCGCCGCGGGAGAAAAGAATTCCTTATTCAGCCGCGTAGCAAAACGTTCGCGGCGGTTTTCGCAGCAGGCGAAAAGAATTCCTTATTTAACCGCCGTAAACATCCAGTTGATGCCAAATTTATCGCGCAATGAACCGTGGGCGGCGGCGAAAAAGGTCGGCGCCAAATCCATATAGATTTCGCCGCCTTCTTTTAATACGTCCCACGCCCTTTGCACCAAACCGGCGTCCTTTACCGTAACGGAGATGTACATATTTTTCCCGCTATCGGAACGCTGCGTCGCGTCCGCGCACATCAGCTCGGAACCTTCCCACGCCAACCGCGCGTGGAGCACCTGATTCTTTTGCTCCTCGGGGACGGGGAAGTTGGGGTTTGGCGGCATATCGCCGTACTTTTGCATTTCCGTGATTTTCGCCCCGAACGCGTTTGCGTAGACGTTCAGCGCTTCGGCGCAGTTGCCGCCAAACATAAGGTAGTGTGAGAACATGATGAAATCCCCTTTGTATTTTTTTCGCTCAGCCCTGAAGCGCGGCTATTACCGCGGCGGGGCTGACGATTTTGTTCAGGCTGTAGGTTTTGCCGCTGTAGGTGAACTCGTTGCTTACGGCGGTGCTTGTGATTAAATCAATAAACTTTTGCGGGGTTATTTCCGGGTCAACCTGACAGCACAGCGCGTAAAAACCGGCGCACCACGGCACCGCCCAACTTAAGCCGCCGTCGTGCGCGATTTCATATTCCTCCGGGCCGGTACAAGCCGCGTAGGTACGCGAACCCATGGGGAAATGTATGGACTCCGTATAAAACGGATTTTTCGGTCGCGTATAAAAATCTTCCGCAACCCAACTGGCGGGCCGGAAGCTGTTTACCTCGTCGGGGCTGGCGGCATAAGCGCGGTCCATGCCAAAAAGGGAGAAATTCTCGTAAAACGCTTCCGTGGACGTGGTGAGGACAAAAATATTTTGCTCGTCGGCTTTTTTTATGGCGTCGTTAAGCGCTTGATATCCCTTGTCAGTGGGCGCGTAGCCCTTGGAAATGGAGATTACGCGTATTTTTTCATTTGCGGGCAGTTGACGGTTTATTTCCAACACGCGGTAAACGCAGTCCGCTATGATGGACGCGTCAAACTGATAAGCCCCGTTCTCACTGTAATGCCCGTGGGTTTCCGCTATATAGTACAGCTTCGAACCGGGCGCGACGCCGATATCCTTCCCCACCGCAATGCTTGCCACCGCGGGGCCGTGCATTTTCGCGCCGTCGTCGCCGCAATGGATGCGCTCGTACAGCATAAGATTATCTTTATACTGCTCATGCTCAAGCAGTAACGCCTGGTCAATGATGGCGATACCGACGCCTTCGCCGGTGATTCCCCGCTCATGCAGCGCGCGTATGCCAAGCCCCGGGTTTTTATTGCGCTCAAGGATTGCCTCCGGGTCAAAGGTTTTAGCGACAGCGCCGAAAACCGTTTGCGTGCTGAAGGATATCCTGTCCGGATTTATCATGCTTAAATCCTGCGAAGAAGCGTCCATGCCCCTCACATCGATTGTCTGCTGACCGGGGGCGTTTAGCGTTTCATACGTAATCCCGCTCCAATCGGCGGCGTTTTCGGTTACGGCGAAGGCTTTCTCACCGGAGCCAAGTTTTGTAATGTCCGCAAGCGCGGTGGTGTACCAGTCCTCATTTTCAAAATCATGCCCGCTGTAAAAGTAATCGGGAACATATTCTTCCGACGCGCGGGCGGTTGCCGTAGCAGAAAGGGGCAGCAGGCAGAGCGTTAATAAAATGACCGGCAATTTTCTTTTCATAACGGACTCCTTTTTGGCGGCTTGCTATACGCACGGGTCACGCCAAACGTATGAACGCGTTTGGATATCTTTTGCGTCGAGGGAATGCGTCGAGGGAAACCGGCGACCACTTCCATAATACCGTATTATTGATATAATGAAAATAAATTAATCCATTATTAATTATTGGAGGCATGTATGGGTTATCGTGAAATTTACGAAAAATGGCTGTCAGACCCGGCGATTGACGAAGCGACAAAGGCGTCTCTCCGGGAAATCGCGGGCGACGAAAAAGAAATCGAAGACCGCTTTTACAAGGATTTGGAGTTTGGCACCGGCGGGATGCGCGGCGTGCTCGGCGCGGGCTCCAACCGCCTGAACATCTACACCGTCCGCAAAGCTACGCAAGGTTTGGCGAACTATATTCTCTCGCAGCGTATTCCCGGTGAAAAAGCGGTGGCGATTGCCCACGACTGCCGCCGCATGTCGCCGGAATTTTGCGCGGAAGCCGCCCGCGTGCTGTGCGGCAACGGGATAAAGGCGTATGTATTCGATTCGCTCCGCCCCACGCCGCTGCTTTCCTTTGCGGTGCGGTATTTGAAATGCGCGGCGGGCATCGTAATCACCGC
>JAISWA010000127.1 GCA_031271275.1 Clostridiales bacterium
TATTACAGTTGTCAATTCACGATTTTTGCGAAGCGTCAAATGAGGGCAGTGAGCGAACCAACGGTTTTTCAAAGAAAAACCGTGAGCGGAGCGAACGTTCTGCCCGAATAGCAAGCAAAAATTACCTCTGTGCAACTGTAATATCAGGGCGTCAGCCGGGTGGGGCCCCGGAAAATGAACATCGCTTCCTTAATGGGAAGCCCGAGCAGCAGCATGGTCAGCCGGTCAACCCCAAGCCCGAAACCGCCGTGAGGGGGGCAGCCGTATTTGAAGAATTCCATGTAGAACTGCACGTCCTGTTCCAAGCCTTTTTCATTCGCCTGCTTCCGCAGTACGTCGTACCGGTGCTCGCGCTGCGCGCCGGTGGTAATTTCCACCCCGCGCCAAATCAAATCGTAGCCCTGCGGTACGCCGTTTTCGTCGCGCATATGGTAGAACGCCCGCTTATCCGCGCCAAAGTCCGTCACGAATAAAAACTCGTGCCCGTATTTTTTCAACGCCCATTCGGAGCTTAAGCGTTCCGCCTCAGTGGACAGGTCTCCCCGCTCCGCGTCCTCTATTTCAAAATTAAATTCCTCTTTTAACGCCGCGTACAACTCGTTCAGCGTAATTACCGGAAAAGGCGCTGTCGGCACGACTACGTCCACGCCGAACAATTCCTTTATCTGTTCGCCGTATTTCTCGCTGACGGTTTTGAGCGCGTTGGTCAGCAGCGCCGCTTCCAATTCCATTACGTCTTTGTAAGACTCGATGTAACTGAATTCCAAATCGAATCCGGTGAACTCCGTGGAATGCTTGCTCGTGAAGGACTTTTCCGCGCGGAACACCGGTCCCACCTCGAACACGCGCTCGAAACCGGAAGCCATCGCCATCTGCTTATAAAACTGTGGGCTTTGCGCGAGGAACGCGTCCCTGTCGAAATATTTTACCTTAAAAACGTCCGCGCCGCTTTCGCTTGCCGTTCCGATGAGCTTCGGCGTGTGGATTTCCAAAAAATTCTCGTCGAGCAAATATTGCCGCATGGCGTTTACCAACGCGGTTTGCACTTTGAAAATAAGCTGGTTTTCGTCGGTGCGCAGGTCAATCCAACGGTAGTCGATGCGTTGGTCGATACTGGAACGCTCAAGCGCCTTATGCTTTTTCGTGGCGGGGATGTCCTTGCGCTCAATGGGCAGCGCTTCGGCGGCGGATTCTATTCGCAGCGCCTCCGGCAGCATTTCAAGCCCGCCGAGCTTGACGTAGTCGTTTTTCACCACCGCGCCGGTTACGGAAACGACGGAATCCTGCGTAATCAATTCAAGGGTTTCGTTTAAATGCCCGCACTTTTCCTTTTCCACAGTGATTTGCAGCTTTCCGGTGATGTCTTTTAAAACGATAAACGCCATAGATTTTCCGTTGCGGAAATTTTCCACAAACCCCTGTACCGTAATGGTTTCGCCCGCGTGTTTTTCCGCGTCGCGTATATAAACGCGCTTCATTTGTCAGCCTCCCGAGGATAATTAGTGTCAGAATAACGTGACGCAGTATACATCCTCAGGCTTGCGGTGACAACCGGCGGTTGTCTTTCCCGCCCGTATACGCGATAATTGTTCCAATAAGAGCAAGGGGAGATAGATTTGAAAATTTCCATCATCGGTTCCGGGGGTTGGGGCACCGCCATCGCGGTCATGCTTGCCGAAAACGGGTACGAAGTGACGCTATGGTCGTATTCCCAGGCGGAACGCGACGAAATAGAAAGACATAAAGAGAACCGCCCGTTTTTGCCCGGCGTAAAAATCCCGGATTCCGTCGTCCACACGAACAGCTTACCGGCTTGCGCCGACGCGGGAATAATCGTCTGCGCGCTGCCCTCCTTCGCGGTGCGGCCGGTGATGCGGCAGCTTGCGCCGTATGTGGGGGACGGGCGGAAAATTTTAAATATCTCCAAAGGATTGGAAAGCGAAAGCCTGAGCACCCTGTCCGCCGTTCTGCGGGAGGAATTAAAGGACTGCGATATTTCCGTCATGTCCGGACCCAGTCACGCGGAGGAAGTCGCGCGGAAAATCCCCACCACCAACGTGGTGGCTTCAACCAGTAAAAACACCGCGGAATTCATTCAGGACGTGTTTATGAACCCGTTTTTCCGGGTGTATACCAGTACCGACATTATCGGGGTCGAACTCGGCGGTTCGCTGAAAAATGTGATCGCGCTGTGCGCCGGAATATCCGACGGGCTCGGCTTCGGCGACAACACCAAAGCGGCGCTGATGACGCGGGGGATTTACGAAATCACCCGGCTCGGCGTTGCCATGGGCGCTAACGCGGAAACTTTCGGCGGGCTTTCGGGCATCGGCGACTTAATTGTGACCTGCACCAGTATGCACAGCCGCAACCGCCGCGCGGGCATTTTAATCGGACAGGGGAAGTCCCCCGGGGAAGCGCAGAAAGAAGTGAAAATGGTAGTCGAAGGGATTAACACCTGCCGCGCCGCGAAAATGTTGGCGGACAAAATGAATGTCGAGATGCCGATTATCAGCCAGGCGTATGCCGTTTTATTTGAGGGCGTACCCGCGAGGGAAGCTACGCTTTCCTTAATGCGGCGGGACAAAAAGCACGAGAGCGAAGCGGAATACGTAAGGTCATAAATCCACTTTTTCTGCCGGATACGCCCGCCCCATCACGGTTTTCACCATTCTGTCGAACTTATCCGAAGCCCCGCTTACATAAAAAGTGTAAGCGGGTTCTGTTTTTTGGTCGTTTAACAGCCCGTTTTCGGATAACAGCGCCCTCGCGGCGCGCGCCGTATATTCCGCCATGTTGATAAAAGTCACGCCGCCCACTATGTCGCGAAGCGCCGGAATCAGCAGCGGATAATGGGTGCAGCCCAACACCAGGGTATCGATTTTGTTTTTCCAGTCGGCGATGTAAATATCCGCCACCAGGCGCGTCACGACGCTGTCCGCAAAGCCTTCCTCCGCCAACGGCACAAACAGCGGGCAGGCGCGGGCTTGAATATCGGCGCCCGGTTTTTTTTCGCGTATCAAATTTACAAACACGCCGCTGCGCACGGTCGCTTCGGTGGCGATAAAGCCGATGCGTTCCGCGTTTATATCGAGACACGCCTTTACGCCCGGGCGTATTACGTCTATCAGCGGAATATCAAATTCCGCCGTCAGTACGTCATACGCGTTGGAGCTGACCGTTCCGCAGGCGGCGATAATCGCCTTCACATTTTTGCCGAGCAGGAAGCGCATGATGTCCCTGCCGTAACCGATGAGCGTTTCCCGGCTTTTCGCGCCGTAGGGAACCCGCGCGGTGTCGCCGAGATAAATGATATTTTCATCCGGCAGGATTTTCCGCGTTTCACTTACCACCGTCAAACCGCCCACTCCGGAATCGAATATGCCTATCGGACGTTTTTTGTCCATCAATACCCCGCCATCTCGATCAATCGGCCGATTAGCTCCGTCGGGCTAATGCCCGCCGCTTCCCACATCATCATATACAGGCTGATGGAGGTGAACCCCGGCAGCGTATTGATTTCGTTAAACACTACGCGCCCGCCCTCGTCCACAAAGAAATCCGCCCGCGCCAACCCTCTCCCGTCCACCGCGCGGAAAATATCGGCGGAATATTGCCGGATAAGCGCGGCGGTTTCTTCCGGCAAATCGGCTTGGACGACCGTTTTGGAACCTGCTTTTAAATATTTCGCGTCATAATCATAAAACTCCCCGTCGGGGATCACTTCGCCGGGGCCGGCGGTTTCTATCTGGTCGCCCGCGCCGAGTATGGCGCACTCAAATTCGCGCCCGACAATCCCGCGCTCCACAATAATTTTATTGGAAAACGCCATCGCGGATTCCAACGCCGCGCGAAGTTCCTTTTTATTTTTCGCTTTCGCTATGCCAACAGACGAGCCGGTGTTGGAAGGTTTCACAAAACACGGGTAGCCGATTTTATAGCGGACGCTTTTCGTCACCGCTTCCAAATCCTCCAACTGCCCGTCTTTGAAAATCAAATATTCCGCCTGGGGTATTCGCAGGGACTGCGCCACAAGTTTTGTCATCGCCTTATCCATGCACACCGCGGAAGTCATCACGCCGCAGCCCACATACGGAATGCCCGCGAGCTGACACAGCCCTTGAATGCTTCCGTCCTCCCCGTTCTCGCCGTGCAGTATGGGGAAAACCGCGTCGATAGGAATAATTTTTACTTTATCGCCGACAATACGCAGCAGCCCCCGGTTGACGCGGTCGGGGCTTAATACGGCGGGCGTGCCGAATTTTTCCCAGTCGATATTTTTCAAATTGTCCAACTTGCCGTCGTACAGCATCCACTTCCCTTCCCGCGTTATGCACACGGGAATAATCTTGTAGCTGTCCATATGTTGGATGACTTTTGTGGCGGACGCCATAGAAATGTCATGCTCGGGAGAACAGCCCCCGAACAGCACTAACACGTTTTTTTGATTCATCGTTTTATCCCTCATTGGTTTAAAATATACAGCCTCGCTAAATTCATTTTACAATATATGCCTTCCCACGGCAAATGTACTCGTGATTTTGTTTCCATCAAGAAAGCGGCTCCGCCGCTTTTTCTCCGCAATTCGTCATAGGAAACTGTACCTTGTGCGTTCCGTTGGCTTCAAAATGGAACGCCGGAATCAAGCAGTTTCCTGTGACATCAAAAAGCCGTTATTTTTAAGAAAATAACGGCTTCAATAATATGCTGAGTCACTCGGGATTCGAACCCGAGACACCTGGATTAAAAGTCCAGTGCTCTACCGACTGAGCTAGTGACCCATCTGCCCGCCCGTTCCGGCGGGTTTTTAAGGGTGGGCAATGGGACTCGAACCCACGGCCTCCAGAGCCACAATCTGGCGCTCTAACCAACTGGGCTATGCCCACCAAATAAACAACGTATCTGAAGGGATTCGAACCCCCGACCCACGGCTTAGAAGGCCGTTGCTCTATCCACTGAGCTACAGATACGCGAGTCGGGGTGACAGGATTTGAACCTGCGACCTCCTGATCCCAAATCAGGTGCGCTAGCCAAACTACGCTACACCCCGATTAAATCTTGAGAACTAAACACAAGAAGGAAGGGAAGAGAAGAAGAGGGAGTCAAAGAGACAACATCTTCAGACAAAGAAAGCTAAATACAGTTCGAAGCAAACAAAGCAAGGAAGGAAAAAAGATCAAGGACAAGCCCTCGGTCTATTAGTACGGATCAGCTGAGTATGTTACCATACTTACACCTTCCGCCTATCTACCTTGTGGTCTGCAAGGGACCTTACTCACTTATAGTGATGGGAAATCTAATCTTGAGGGCGGCTTCACGCTTAGATGCCTTCAGCGTTTATCCGCGCCGG
>JAISWA010000129.1 GCA_031271275.1 Clostridiales bacterium
AGCATACCGATTAACAACGCGAAGGAAATCTTGGAAGGCCTGCGCGTGGACGGCGTGATAAAGAAGCCGTACATCGGGATACTAAGGCCCCAGACCGTGAACGAAAGCATTAAGGATCAGTACAACCTTCCCTCAACAGGCGTGCTGGTTTCCGGCGTGGACGAAAACAGCGGAGCAGCGGAAGCCGGGCTCGAGCCTTGGGATTTAATCGTTGGCTTAAACGGTGAAAAAATTGCTTCCGCAGAGGATTTGGCAGCCAAAATCTCAACCGCGCAAGTCGGCGACGAAGTCCGACTGGAAGTTTACCGGAACAATGAGAAGTTGGAATTAACCGTTGTCCTCGGCATGGCGAGCGGGGAGGAATAAACCGCCCCTACTAAGCGCGTTCCGTTGGCTTCAAAACGGAACGCTATAATCAAGCAGTTTCCTATGACATCAAAAACCGTCCCTGTGCGAAACCGGCGCGCTTCGCACAGCGGGCGGTTTTTTTCCGGCTTTGTTGCGGCGCCCGCCCTTCTGCGTCGCGGCGCACCCATTTCCAAACCCCGCCCGTTTTGATATACTCATACAAATTTCAAATCAATTTCCTTTCTAACGGGTGTGATCGTTATCATTTTCTCAAAGATAAAGTGGCGGTATTTAAAAAAATTTCTGATTATCGCGGGCTCCATTACGGGGATTTATTTAGTGATAGCCACCGCCGTCACCCTTACGCTTATCGCGGCAGACCAAAAGGTTTTTAACACCATCGTTTCACCGGAAATCACCGTTCCTACGCTTCCCGCCAACCCCGACACTCCTTTGGAAGCCACGGGCGAAGTAACCGAACCGACGGAAGAAGACGACGGGGGTTTACTCAAGCCCCCGGCGCGCACTAATTTCTTATTGCTCGGTCTGGACAAGGAAAACGCCCTGACCGACGTGATTATGGTGGGGTGTTTTTACCGCGATTCCTGCGAAATACGGCTGATGTCCATCCCGCGGGACATGTACACGCGCATCCCCGAAGAACGCCTTCAACGAATGCGGGACGACGGGCGCAAGCCCCCTTCCGTAATGAAAATAAACGCGCTGCGCAGTTACGGCGGGCAGGCGAACGGTATACAGTACCTCACCGAGCAACTGGGCGAAATGCTCGGCGTGCAGTTTGATTATTTTGCGGAAACCACCATCCCCGCGTTCCGGGATATCGTGGACGCCACCGGCGGCGTTTGGATGGAAGTGCCCGACGTGGGCGGGCACGGCGGGCTCTTTTACGACGACCCGGTGCAAGATTTGCACATAAACCTTCCGGCGGGCATGACCTTCATCAACGGCGACCGCGCGGAGCAGCTGCTGCGTTTCCGCTCATACGGGAACGGCGACCTCGGCCGCAACGCCGTGCAAATGGAGTTTATGAAGCAGCTTTTCAGGCAGGCGCTTACCCGCGAAGGGATTATGAACGACCCCATAAAGCTTATAAACACCATCATCGGTCAGATACGCACCAATGTGGGGCCGGACGTGATTAAATACACCCCGTACATCACGAAACTTTCCGGCGAAAAGCTCCGCACCTATACCATGCCGGGGAACGGGGAATATGTAAACGGCGTTTCCTATTTTTTCGCGGACGAAAGCAGCCTGCCCGAAACCATACATCAGGTTTTTTACGCGCCCCTCGAAACGCCGGAGGAACCGGCGCGCGGCGGCGAGGACCCGGCGGAAGAAGGCGCGCCCGCGACTGAAAATCCGCTGTCAAAAATCCGTATACAGGTACTTAACGGAAGCCGCGTCGCGGGGCTTGGCTCGTCGGTCGCGGACGAACTTGGCTACGCGGGTTATAACGTCACGGAGATAGGCGTGTACGAAGGCGGGAAAAGAGAATCGACGCGCATAATCGAGCGCGTCGAGGGCATGGGGGACGAGTTGATACCTTTCTTTAAGAGCGCCGTAACGGAGCAGGGGGATTTGCCGGAGGAAGTGGACATACAAATCATATTAGGCCAGGGCGAGGGTTAAGCCGTGGAGGTTTTCAAGAACTTAGCGCTCTACAGGGAGAGTTCAATACCCCTCTACCGGCAGCTTAGCGACGCGATACGCGTTATGATAGAAGACGGTACGTTGGCGCAGGGTTACAAACTTCCGACGATACGGGCGCTGTCCAAACATTTGAAGGTTAATAACATGACCGTTATAAGCGCGTATAAATATTTGGAAAGCCACCATTTTATCTATTCACTGGTGGGGAGCGGCACCTATGTAGCGCCGGAGAGGAGAAACCAACTTCCGGAACCGATACTCAAGAACCAATACAACGCGCGGCAGGCGGTTTCAAGCCAGATAACGCCTGACACGATTAACTTTGCGGATACTTCCACCGACGCGAAGCTGTTCCCGGTGGAAGCGTTTAAAAAAGCGTTTGACGACGCGCTCGCCCGGGACGGCGGGTTGGCGTTTGACTATCAGGACAGCCAGGGCTACGAGCCCCTGCGGGAATCGCTGTGCGCTTACCTTGAGACCTGTTCCATCAAGACCTCGCCAAGCCGTATTCAAATTATTTCCGGCGCGCAGCAGGGGCTCGACATTCTCGCGAAGGCGCTGTTGGAACCGGGGGACGTACTGCTCACCGAGCAGCCGACTTTTTACGGCGCGGTAGGCGCGTTTGCCACGCGGGGCGCGACGGTTTACGAAATGCCCATGGAAGACGACGGGCCGGATATGGACGCGGTTGAATCCTTGATGAAACAATACCGCCCCCGTTTTTTGTACGTAATGCCAAATTTTCAGACGCCCACGGGCATTAGCTACGGCGCGGAAAAAAAACACCGGCTTTTGGAACTGGTATATAAGTACGAATCATATATAATAGAGGAGGACAATCAAAACGATTTTTATTACGACGGCAATCCCCGTGTTCCGCTTAAAGCGTTGGATTACCGCAACCGATGTATATATGTAAAAAGTTTTTCCAAGATACTAATGCCCGGTCTGCGTATCGGGTGTATGGTGCTGCCGCGAAAGCTTGCCGTAGCCACGGTAAAAAGAAACACGGACATCGCCACGTCGGGTTATATACAGCGCGCGTTCGACTTGTACCTGCGCGACGGCGGGTATTCCGCGCACTGCGCGTTTATGCGCGGGGAATACGGCAAACGTTACCAAACCGCCCTTGAAGCGATTAAAAGGCAACTTACCGGTTATGTGAAATATACTCCGCCCGACGGGGGATTAAGTTTTTGGCTGACGCTCTCGCGCAGGGAATGGTCGGGTTATGTGGAGGAATTTTGCGAAGCCGTTTTGGCTCATGACGTTATTATAACGCCGGGAAGCGTGTTTTCCGCGCGGGGCGATGCGTTCCGCGTGAGCTTCGCGGCGGTATCGGCGGACCGGATAACCGAAGGAATAAATGTTATCGCGTCCGTATTGCGGGGAGAAGGAAAGTGAGCATGACAGCATCAGTACGCCTTTTTATAGCCGGCGCAAAACACGATATGATTGCTTACATAAAAAGCGGCATGTTAAAGAAGCCGGGTATCGAAATGGTAATAGCCGTTGACAACCCCGCCGAGGCGGAGAATAAAATCAACCGGCAGAGTTTAAACGTGCTGCTGACGGACCTTGACACCGTGTCCTCAAACTCGGTCGTGGCTTCCATGAACCGGCAGCGCGCCGATTTGTTCGCTATTTACACTTCTGTTTCAAGCTCCCGCGCCAAACCGTTTTTGACGGACGGCAAAGACAACTTCATTATGAAACCCGCCGTCCTCACTAGCCAAACCGCGGGCGTTTTTATCGCCGCGCTGTATAAACGCATTGATTCGCTGCGCAAGCAAACCGCGCCCCTCGGTGTGCGCGATATGAACAAAATCGTCAGCGGGAACAAAAAGGTCATCGGCATCGCGTCGTCCACCGGCGGTACCAGCGCGTTGGAAATGATTTTAAGGGCGCTGCCGGGCGACATACCTCCGGTGGTTGTGGTGCAGCACATGCCCTCCGGGTTTACCAAACTTTTTGCCGACCGGCTTGATGCCGTGCTCGCCATGAGAATAAAAGAAGCGCAGACCGGCGAGTATTTAAAACAGGGCGAAATACTGCTCGCGCCCGCCGACCGGCATATGAAGTTGGTACGCCAACAGGGCGCGCTCGCGGTGGAATGTTATGTGGGCATTAAAATGCACGGGGTAATGCCCGCCGCCGATGTTTTGTTTGAATCGATGGCGGACTTGCTAAAAGCGAACGGTATCGGCGTCATTCTAACGGGGATGGGCGCGGACGGCGCGAGAGGGCTTATGCTCATGCACAACGCCGGAGCGAAAACCATCGGGCAGGATAAAGAAACCTGCGTGGTTTACGGTATGCCGAAGGTGGCTAAAGACCTTGGCGCGGTGGACTTCGAGCTTCCCATTCAAAAAATCGCGGAAAAAATCCTTTCGTTGGTATAAGAAAAGTGGACGACCGTAAGGTTTTATATGCAATGCTTTACGATATGAGAACACAGGCGGGCGTCTCTATGGTCAGCCCCGACCGTTCCGCGATGGCTTTGTACAGCCGGGGGAAACCGATTTGGCTTTGGACGGGGGAGCATTGGAGCGCGGAAGGGCTGCGTTCTTTTTTTTTGAAATTTTTAATGCGCGTTAAAGAGAAGCCCTGTGGAATCGTCGCCGAAAAAAAAGCGGCGGAGCAGTGCGGTATTTTTTTATCCGGCAGATATGTCGCCAAGTTAAAAGAGAGAGAGATAATTTCCTATTATTTGCCCGCTGAGGAAACTTTTAAAGCGCGTAAAGTTTCAGCCCCGGGCTGCGTACTGCGGCAAGCCGCCCTAAAGGACGCGGGTTTCCTCACGGAGTGGGTGGCAGGGTTTTACCGTGACGCGCTGCAGGCTAAGCCCCCCCATGACGAAGACTTCCGCGTCTTGGCAAAAAGAGGCGCGTCCGTTTCAATGGACGCGCCGCGGTTATATATCTTGGAAGACAAGAGCGGTTCCCCTTCCGGGATGGGGATGCTGTGCGGGGGAGACCATTGCGCTTGCCGTTTGAATATGGTTTGCGTGCCGGTTGAAAAACGGCGGCAGGGTTACGGGAAAATAATGGTGGAACTGCTTTGTGAAAAAATCCTTTCCCGGGATAAAATGCCCGTGCTGTATACCTCGGCGGAAAACGCCGCCGCAAACGCGCTGTACCGGTCCGTCGGCTTTAAAGAAGCCGGGCGGCTTACGGAATTTATTTTTTAAATCTCACCGCGCCGAGCAGTTTGTTTAGCGAATCGGACTGCTGCGCCAATTCCTCTGAAGCGGACGCGTTTTCGTCCGCCATTTTAGTATTGTCCAACACTCCGGCGGAGAACTGTTCGATACCGCTCGTAAGCTGCCTTACGGCATCCTCCTGCCGGACGGAGGCGGACGAAATTAACGAAACAAGCTCCGATACGGAATTTACGTTGTTGATGATTTCAAACAACGCGTCGGAAGTGGACTTGGCGGTTTCGGAACCTTCGTTTACGCGGTTCAGTGTTTCTTCAATCAAAGCTTGCGTCTCGTGGGCGGCGTTAAGGCTGCGTGTGGCAAGGCTGCGGACTTCGTCGGCAACCACGATAAAGCCCTTGCCGTGTTCCCCGGCCCTTGCCGCTTCCACCGCCGCGTTTATCGCGAGCAGGTTGGTCTGGAAGGCGATTCCGTCTATTACCTGAATGATTTTCGCGATATTGTTGGCGGCGTCCTTAATCGCGTTCATGCTGTAGAGCATCTTTTTCATTTCTTTATTGCCGTTGTCCGCGTTTTGTTTGGAAATTACGGAAATATTCTCGGCTTTGCCGGCGTTCTTGGAATTATCGAGGGTTTGCTCCCCGATGTAGGTAATGTTGCCGGTCAGTTTTTCAATGGTTTCCCGTTGGTCCGCCGCGTTTTTACTCAATCGCGTGCCCGACTGGGAAATCTGTGAGGCGTTTTCGTTTAACAGCGACGAGATTTGACCGATTTGCCGGAAGAAGTGGTCCTGGTCGGAGATGATGGAACCGATGGCTTCCTCTATCGCGGCAAAGTCCCCGTGGAACTTCCGCGAGGCTTTTATGCTTAAATCGTTCTTCGCCACCGCCTGAAGAATTACGCGTATTTCCTTTATGTAATCGGCAAGCTCGTCTACGGTTTTGTTCATATTATCCTTTAACACCGACAGGTCGCCTTTGTACTGGCCTGTCATTTTTACGTCAAGGTAACCGTCAGACACTTTTTTAAGCACGTTTGAAGCTTCCTGCATGGGGATGACCAACGCCTCAATCAGTTGGTTAAGGTCGGTTAATATTTTCGCCCACCCGCCCTGGAAGGCGCCCGCGTCCGCCCTTACGGACAGGTTGCCGTTTAACGCGGTTTCCGCCACGTTGATGATTTCACTGTTGATATGTGAGAAGTCGCTTCGCAGCTTATCCACGATACCGTTCGCCAAAGACAGCCTGCCCGGGTAGCTGTGTACGTTCGCGTCGAAGTTTCCGTTCCCGTAATGCTGCACCACGTCTAAAAGCTCCATGAAATTATCGATGTACATGGAAACCATTTCGTTGATACCCTTGACCACGTCAAGGTAAACGCCGGTGTACTTGGATTCGTCGAGCCGCGCTTCGTATTCCCCGTCCGCGTGCCGCCTGGACATTTCGCCCATGTCATTGACGAGTATGTTGAATGTGGTCGTCACCTGCGAGAAGCTGCCGTAAAGCACGCCGATTTCGTCGATGGTATCTTGCTTGCGCGCCCGGAAAGTCATGTCGCCCTCGTATAAGAGTTTCATTCCGCCGGTAATGCGCCTCAGCGTATAGGAAAGCAGATGCTTTATATACGACTGCATGATAAAACCGAAAATCGCGCTTAAAACAAGGCCGGCGGCGATGATGTACATGGCGAAGCGGTTGGAGTCTACCATTACCGCCTGTACGCTAAAATCCACGCCCACCACCGCGATGGACTCCCCCTCGCTGTTTAAAACCGGCGCGAAGCCCGTAACCAACGTTCCGAATGCCTCGGTGTAGTAAGGGTCCTCTACCGCCGGAACCTTACCGCGCATAATTTCAAACACATTTTCACCGTAAACGTCCGTGTCTTCCTCCACATCGTTGAAGTCAAAAATTTCCTCCGGGTTGTCGCCCGGCTTTAAACCCTCTACGTAGTATTTAAACCAGATGTCGTTGTAAGGCGCGATTATGTACAGGTAGGTTACGTCAAGCTTTGTCTTCAAGTTGTCGAACAAGCCCTTCACATAAAACCAGTATTCGTCTTTTTCCGGGGAATCCATCGACGCCTGCAAGCTTACAGGGTCGAGCATTTCGGCAATCGTAGCCGACACATCCTCCGCGTTCGCCAGATACTTTTCCATTGAGTCTGTGCGGTAAATTAAAAAACTGAACAGCCCGATCAAAAAAATCGACAGCATAATCAGCCCGATAACCGCTCTGGACACCCTTGTACCCATAGACAGACGTTTCGCCTGTTTACGCATTACAATCCCTCCGAATTGGAAAATTTTCTACCTATGTAAACTATGCTTTTTTAATGCTAATTTGTCAACCTTATTTAATAAAAAAATGATAAAAATCGAAATATCTGTTTTACAGAGAATAAAACCGTTTATTTATACGAAAACAGGCGATTCATACAGTTTCTGCACATAGGAATTCGGGGTGCGATAAGGTATACTCCGTACTTGGGTGATTGCATGAAAATATTATGTTTTATCCTTTTTATATTATCTTACATAGGCGGATATCCGGCTCCCACGGTGCCCAACGAAATCGGGAACATCATGATTGTCATGTATCACGGGCTTTCCGACACGAACAAATACGACCGCTCATCGGAAGGTTTTTTAAGCGATTTGCAAAAGCTCTATGACAACGGCTACCGCCTGCTTTCGCTCCATGACTTGATAGACGGGAACATTACCACGCCCGCCGGGTATACGCCGGTGGTGCTGACCTTTGACGACGGGAAGCAGACCACGTTCTCGCTGCGGGAAGACGAGGGGGAACTGGTTCCGGCGGAAGGCTGCATGGTGGATATGCTGAATGAATTCTGCGAGGAGCACCCCGACTTCGGGAAAGCGGCGACGTTTTTTGTTTACGGAAGCGACGACACTTTTAAAGGCGCGGGGACCCTTGAGCAAAGGTTCGCGTATCTGTTGGAAAACGGCTATGAAATCGGCAACCACACCCTTTCCCACGCCAATTTAAAAAACCTCGGCGCGGCGCGCATACAGGAGGAAATCGGGCTGCTTGACCAACGGCTGAGATTGCAGTGCGGCGAAGGGTATTTACCGAGAGCGATAGCGTTCCCCAACGGCGAGCGCCCGGGGGCGGAGAACCTGCGTGCCTATGCAGCCGACGGGGAGTGTAACGGCGAGGCGTATCACTACGACTGGGCGCTTAGGGTAGGGGAGAGCACAGTCACGGCGAACCCTTTCCATATAAAATTTGAGCCGTTAAACGTGCCGCGCGTCATCGGCGCGGACGAGTCCAACGCCGCGTATGCGGTGCATGACCTGGGGTATTTTTTACGGTATTACGAGGATAACCCGGAAGCGAAATATATTTCGGACGGCGACCCGGAAACGGTTACCGTGCCGAAGGAATTGACGCATTTGGTGAACGGGGAAGCGGCGGAAGGGATGGGGGTAAGGGTGGAGGTTTACAGGGAAATATGGCGGACGAAATTCGTCGGTAATTATAGCATTATGCCCCGCGCGTAAAACATTTTCATTAAAAAAACCTACGGTGTCGTAGGTTTTTTTTAATATTCCGCTTCCCGGCGAATATCAATTTTCCTGTGCGCCTCCGTCGTTAAACCCGCTTGGGACGTGGGACGCGTCGCAGAACGGTTTGTTGCCGGAATTCCCGCAGCGGCACAGCATCACCCGGTTGCGGACTTCATAGAGCGTGCCGTCCTCCGCCTCAACGGTAACGGGTCCTTTTACAAATATTCCGGAGCTGACCCCTTTTTCCGGGTCTTGCAGGATGATAATCTCCGGCTTAAATTCTTCCTCGATGGGGTTCATATCGTTGTCCACCATCACAAGGCGGCCCGCGGGGCATTCCTGCGCGGCTTTGATAGCCGCCTCACGGTTTTTTTCGTCGTAATCCCGCGCGGTCACGCGCCAAATATTGCCCCGGTCCGTGTGGCAAAAGCGGGCGAAGGCGCACCGGTTGTCGTCGAGCAGCTTCATGGTGGAGCCTTCCGTTATATCGGCAACCCGCCGGGCATACGGCTCCCGCGAGGCGGTCTCGGTACCGTCAAACCCGGAATGCAGGTGCGTCCCGTCGCAGAACGGCGCGTTGCGCGACTTGCCGCAGCGGCACAGGGCGTATTCCTCATCCTGCGGAAGCGTGCGGCCTTCCCGTAAGATATAGTGGTGACCCTCCGGCGTAATAATCATTTCCCTGATTGGAATGCCTCCGGACACTAAATACGGTCCGTTTTTGGTGATTTTGATACGCATGGCTGTTCCCCCTGATAGCATTATTTATTTCCGCCCTAAGTTACCACAAATAAGCGGGGATTCATGTGACAATATCACATAGAATAGTCGCAAAAAGCAGTAAAATTATAGGCGGAAGCACAAGCGTATAAGCAGTAAAATTATAGGCGGAGGCACAAGCGTATAAGAGGGGGTTTGTTATGTGGCAGGCGTTATTATGGGGCGTATTGACGTCCGGTTCGCTGATGCTCGGCGCGGTTGCCGCGCTGCGCTTTAAAATTTCCCACAATGTAATCGGCTTTGTGATGGCGTTCGGCGTGGGCGCGTTAATCAGCTCGGTCTGTTTTGAGTTGGTGGGGGAAGCTTTCGCGGAATCGCGAGACATTCTACCCGTCGCCGCCGGGCTGCTTCTCGGCGCGTTGGCGTTTTTTACCGGGGATTTATTAATAGACAGGATGGGCGGGGAAAACCGTAAAAACATGCGCGGCGCTCACAAAGACAAAGACGTGGGGCTTCCCATCCTGCTCGGGACCGTCCTCGACGGGATCCCCGAATCCATCGTAATCGGTATGACGGTGGTTGCGGGCGGGGGCGTAAGCGCCGCGATGATTGTGGCGGTGTTCCTTTCCAATATTCCCGAGGGGCTGACGTCCACCACGGGGTTGTTGGCAAGCGGTTGGAAGAAGCGCTCGATTGTCGGCCTGTGGGCGGCGATTGTCGTCACTTCCGCGCTTTCCGCCGCCGTGGGGTACTTGGTCTTCGCGAATACCTCCGGCGTGACGAAGGCGTTTATCCTTTCCTTCGCGGGGGGAGCCATCCTGACCATGCTTGCCGACACGATGATTCCCGAAGCTTACCGCGACAGCGGGAAACTCACGGGCTTGATTGTGGTGCTCGGGTTCTTCCTCGCGTTCTACATTACTACGATAGGTTAATTACCGCACTTTCTCCGGGTTTATCTTCAGCAGCGTGTTATTCTGCCACGGGAACTTTACCTTGTCTTCGTCGCGGTGATTTGCGTAATGGTCCATATACAGCTTTTCCCATGTCATGGGGCGGTAGTCGGTTTCGCCGGCGGAGGGATATTTTTCGAAGGGCCATGCATTGCTTTCGTAAGAAGCCCTGTCAAAAAGCTTATAGTCTACGCACACGTATTCGCCGCTGTCAAACAGCGGCTTTAAAACCGTCAGCCCGTCCGTTCCCACGGACGCCCGGTTCATGTCGATATAATCCAACCGCCCGGCAAGGTACAGTTGCTTGTTCAACTGTGTGGAAAAATAATCGCTGCCCGTAAAATTCACGATAATATAAAACGCGAGCCCAATCAGTACCAACGCCCGCACATAACGCAGCCCGCCGCTTATGAGTTTCCAAACGGTGGCGGCGAGCATGACGGTTTCCATACACAGGAAGGTGTAGACGCTGAGGCGCAACGTGGTGTGCCCATACGCGCCGGTGTACATCCCCATGCGGTAGCACGACGAAACAATCAGCACGCCCGTGAAAAAACACAGCGCAAACAGCAGCGCCCGTATGACGGGGCGGCGGTGCAGCGGCTCCCGGGCTTTATCCCGCAGCGAGGTCACGAAAATAATAATCACCGCGAAATTGATGAAGGTGACGAATAATAATTGGAAGAAACCTTCCCGCGCGTACCGGGAATACACCATGCCGCCCGGCAGTTCGAAGAACCCGCCGCTGAACAGGAACGCGCACTGCACCACCGTAAACAGGGCGAACACCATATTGAGCAAAATTAAAAACGTGGCGCAGGCGGTGGTATCTGTTTTTATGGCGGGGAAATCCGCCGGGGAAATGCTCCGGCTGTTTTTGATTCCCGCGAACACGTAGCCGGTTAAGTAAACGAAGGAAATAATCAGGGAAATAATAAAGGGGATATTGACCCGTTCCGCGTCAATTAAAGAACTGAAAACCCGCCCCACATACCGGTTAAACACCGCGTCGGCGGAGGACAGCAGCGCCACTACCACAAACAGCACCGGTGTTGCCGCGACCGTCCCGAGTATGATTTTCGGGATATTGCCGGAGGCTCCCGAGCGTTTGCCGGGGGCAAGCGCTTTTATCGCCCCCGCGAACGCCGTCCAGTTGCCCCATGTCACAGCGATAACATAAAAAAAACCGCCGGGGTTGAATAGGTCAACCGTGCCTTCGCTAAGCGCGGTCAGGGTGTACGCGGCGAACAGCCCGTGCATAATCAGCGCGTTGACCCAGGTGAAAAAGTTCGCGTCGAAAATACCGTTGCAAGCGGCGAGCAGCGCCATAGGCAGCGCCCAAAGGTACGCTCTTTTGTTTTTGAAAAGTTTTAACGCTTTGAGTGTTCCCGTAAGCAGCAGAAACGCCGCCGCGCAAAACAACGTAAACGATACCTGCGGAAACACGCGGCTCCCGCTGAAGCAGACCGTATAAAGCAGCGCCGCGATGATTCCAACCGGTAAAACAACCCTCGCCCGGTCGCGCGTTATTTCCGCCGGCGGTTTATCCGCGGGCTTGTTCGGTTGCGGCAAAACCTCCGCATCGGCGACCGCGGTCTGGATGTTATTCCCGTTCATCGTTCATTTCACCGTCCCATTCCAAAATATCGCCGGGCTGGCAGTTAAGCATCCGGCAGATTTGTTCCAGTGTGGAAAAGCGCACCGCCCGCGCCTTTCCGGTTTTTAAAATCGAAAGGTTGGTGGCGGAAACCCCCGTCCGTTCGGACAGCTCGTTCAGGCTCATCTTCCGCTTTGCCATCATCACGTCCAAATTCACCACAATCATCTTCCTCGACCTCCTAAACGGTCAGGTCGTTTTCGTCTTTAAACGCTACGGCTTTTCCGAATAACCCGGCGAGAACCACGAAGCAGAAACCCGCGATCAAAAAAATGTACGCGATGCCGTAGGTCAGCACGGTGGCGCGAAATATGCCAAGCGCAAGGAACAGCAGCGAGATGACGAAGGAACTGCCCGCGATACGCCGCAGCCCGCGCGCGTTCCCGCGAACGAAGGGGTTTTTGCAATCGATTGTTTTAAGCAGCGCGATAAGCTGCCACAGGATGTACAGCGAACACAGCCCGCAGGGCGTGAGCAAAATGACGCTCGCCACGTAGTAGGGTTCGTCGTTCCAGTAATACCAACCGAACCACGCGCGCAAAAGATACCAGAGCAGCGCCGTAATCACCGCCCCCGCCGCGAAAGTGATTTGCAGGCAAATGCGCAGCGCCTTCGAAAGCGTTTCAAGGTTCCAAAAATGCATGTCGCCCTCCTGAAAAGTTTTGATTTTGATTTAGGGGGATTTTATGTGGAGCAATGTTGATTGTCAAGAATTAATTTATGATATTCGTAATATTATTTTCGTTATTCCTTATGAAACCCTTAGAGAACGTTACGTTGGCTTCGGGCATGGTCGCCCGTTCTGACAGAAAGCCCGCGAATGTGGTATATTACATGGTATCGAAGGAAGGGATTGTTATATGGCAATGACGCTGACCCCCGAGCGGCAAAGGATGCTCGACGGGGAAAAGGGCAAGACATTGGCAAAGGTGATGAAAACCGACCTTAAACGGCGCACCCCCGCCGGGTTGCACGACCTTACGCCCGAAGCGTATGCGCAAAAACGCGGCATTGAACGCAAAATCGAAAAAATTTTTGAAGGCTACGGCTATCGGTTCATTTCCAGTCCCACCTTGGAATACCGCGCGGTGTTCGAGGGAAAGGGCGGGCTGCCCACGGCGAGGATGTACGGCTTCCCGGACCAGAATGGCGACATGCTCGCGCTAAGGCCGGACATGACCCCCGCCGCCGCGCGTATCGCCGCGACGCACCCCCGGCTCGGGCTTGGGGAAAAGCCGCTGCGCCTTTGTTATATTGAGAAAGCGTTTCGCAATCAGGAATATTTGCAGGGCAAGGACGGGGAATTTACCCAGGCGGGGGCGGAGTTGTACGGGGTTTGTTCCCCGGACGCCGACGCGGAAATGGTCGCCCTTGCGGTGGAAAGCTTAAAAACCGCCGGGCTGCGCGGCTTCCGCGTGGATATCGGGCAGGTGGATTTCCTGCGGGGCGTGTTGGAGGGCAGCGGGCTTGACGACGCGTGCCGCAGGGCGGTGGCGCGGTTAATGCTGTCGCACGATTATGTGGGGGTGGAGCATTTAATCGAAGCTTCCGGCGAAACGGTAACCGAAAGCGCCCGGGTTATCCTTTCAGACCTGACCCGTTGGATAGGCGGCGCGGATGTTTTAAAGCAAGCGGAGGCATTCGCCTCCCATCCGCTTTCGGTGGCGGCGTTACGCCACCTGGAGGAAGTTTACGAACTTTTAAATCATAAAAATTTAAACGATTACGTGCTGTTCGACCTGAGCATGACGGGGCATTTCGATTATTATACCGGGATTGTGTTCCGGGGCTACGCAAGCGGCGCGGGTTACGCGGTGGTGGACGGCGGGCGTTACGACAACCTGCTCGCCGCCTTCGGCAAAGCTTCGCCCGCGGTGGGGTTCGGCATCCGGCTTGAGGGTCTGATGGACGCGTTAAACGGGGGTGGGCGGTTATGCTGACCTTCGCGCTTTCAAAGGGCCGCCTCGCCGAAATGACCATGCGGCGGTTCGCTGAAACCGGTTTGGATTGCGGGGAAATGCAAAAACCTTCGCGCAAGCTTGTGTTCACCAACGAGGCGCAGCAGACGCGCTTCTTTCTGGCGAAGCCTTCCGACGTGCCTACTTACGTGGAGCACGGTGCCGCCGACCTAGGCGTCGCGGGGAAAGATACCCTGTTGGAGGAACAGCGCGACTTATACGAGGTGTACGATTTTAAATTCGGCTGCTGCAAAATGATTGTGGCGTATGCCGCGCGGGGCGGAGACTCGCCGCTTAAAGATTTACCGTCGAGCCTGCGCGTCGCCACAAAATACCCGGACATTGCCGCCAACTATTTCCATGAGCGGGGCGTGACGGCGGAAATCATCAAGCTTAACGGCTCGGTGGAACTCGCGCCGTTGGTGGGGCTTGCCGACGTGATTGTGGATATTACCGAGACAGGCTCTACCATCAAAGAAAACGGGCTTGTTATTTTTGACGAGATAATGCCGCTTTCCGCCCGGCTTATTGTCAACCGCGTAAGCATGAAGTTAAAATACGAGCGGATTACGGAACTGATTCAAAAATTAAAGAAGAAAACATAATGCGTAAAGGAGCTTTCCATGTCAATTCCCTTCCCTGAAATGCCAATTTTGAAATTCGACGGCGCCGACGCCGGAACCTTCCTTGCCAAACATATTAAGCGAAACGAACAGGACCACGCGGCGGCCCGGGAAATAGCGGAGCGCATTGTGGAGGACGTGCGTAAAAACGGGGACGCCGCGCTGCTTTCGTATATTGAGCAATTTGACGGCGCGCGTTTGTCGCCCGCCGGGCTTCGCGTTGGGCCGGAAGAAACGGAAGCGGCGTACCAGTCGGTTTCGGCGGAGTTTGTGGAAGTTATCAGGCGCGCTATCATTCGGATAAGGCGCTTCCACGAGAAGCAAAACCGTACCGGTTGGATGGAGCCGTTCGGCGACGGGGAGTTTATGGGGCAGATGGTCAGGCCGTTGGCGTCCTGCGGGATTTATGTGCCGGGCGGCACGGCGGCGCTCGCTTCGTCGGTGCTGATGCAAGCGGTACCCGCGAAGGTCGCGGGCGTCGGGCGTTTGGTTATCGCGACGCCCTGCGGGAAGGACGGTAAGGTCAACCCCGCGATACTGGTCGCCGCCGCGGAATGCGGGATAGATGAAATCTATAAAATCGGCGGGGCGCAGGCAATCGCGGCACTCGCCTTCGGCACGGAGCGTATTCCCCGGGTGGATAAAATATGCGGCCCCGGGAATATTTACGTCATTATGGCGAAACGCGCGGTGTTCGGGTATGTGGGAATCGATTCCCTGCCCGGGCCCAGTGAGATTGTGATTATTGCCGACGAAACCGCCGACCCCCGGCACGCGGCGGCGGACATGCTTTCCCAGGCGGAACATGACGTGCGCGCCGCGTCGGTCTTAATCACCGATTCCGAAAGTTTGGCGCAAAAAGTCAGAGCGGAAATAGAAAAGCAGACGGAAACCCTTTCCCGCCGGGAAATCATCTGCGGCTCGTTAAAAAACAACGGGCTGATTATCGTCGCGCCGAGTTTGTATGACGCGGTGCGCCTTTCCGACGTGCTCGCGCCCGAGCATCTGGCGTTGGAAGTGAAGGAACCCCTCGCCCTGCTTACCCGCGTCAAAAACGCGGGGGCGGTTTTCCTCGGGCATTACACGGCGGAACCCATGGGCGATTATATGGCGGGACCGAGCCATGTGCTGCCCACGGAAACCACCGCCCGGTTTTTTTCCCCGGTTTCGGCGGATGATTTCCTAAAAAAGACCAGTGTGCTATATTTTGATAAACCGGCGATGGAACGGCTGAAGCCGGACGTGATACGTTTCGCCGGGGAAGAAAAGCTGACCGCCCACGCCAACGCCATGGGCGTAAGGGATTGAGCGTGGATGGGGAAATTAAAAAAATAAACGCTTCCCAGGTGGACAGGGTCATGGAAATAATCGCCGACGGAAGGGAATATTTAAAATATCAGGGGCTGTCCCAGTGGCAGAACGGCGGCGACCCGAAACGGGACGACGTGGAGCGCGACGCGGCCATGGGCGAAGGGTACGCGCTGCACGCCGGCGGCATCTTCTGCGGGTACGCCGCGCTGTGTACCGGCGTGGACGAATACTACACCCGCATCACCGGCGGAAGTTGGGATGAAAGGTATGCGGAATATATATCCATACACCGGTTCGCCCTGTGCGCGGCGTTTCGCGGGAAAGGGCTGTCGGAACCGTTCCTGCGCGGCTTATTGGAAACCGCGCGGAAGCTTGGCTACCGGGATGTACGCATCGACACCCACCGGGGCAATAAAATCATGCGGAAGTTAATCGACCGCGCGGGGTTCGTATACCGGGGGACGGTGGTGTTCCCGGTTCCCGACGGGGAGCGTATGGCGTTTCAAAAAATATAGGACGGGGTGAGCGCAGGGCGGAAAGCCCGCCGGAGGCGGCTCCGGCCCGTCGAATTAAATACACAGGGAGGCTATGCTATGCCGCGCACGGCGCAGATAACCCGAAAGACTAACGAAACTTCCATAACCTTAACGCTTAATATAGACGGCGAAGGGAAATTTGAAGGCGGTTCCTCCATCGGTTTCCTCGACCACATGCTGCATTTGTTCTCGCGCCACGGCCTGGTGGATTTAACGCTAAACGCCCAAGGGGACACTTTTGTGGACTGTCACCATACGGTGGAGGATATCGGGTTGGCGCTCGGCTCCGCCCTGTGCGAAGCGTTGGGCGGCAAGGAGGGCATCAGGCGGTACGGCAGCGCGATCATCCCCATGGACGACGCGTTGGTAATGTGCGCGGTGGATTTATCCGGGCGCCCTTATTTGTATTATGAAATTCCCTTCACCGCGCCGAAGCTCGGGGAACTGGACACGGAGACGATAGCGGAGTTTTTCCATTCCGTTTCCCGGAACGCGGGCATGAACTTACATATCAAACTGCTCCACGGAACCAACAACCATCATATAGCGGAAGCCGCGTTTAAGGCGTTCGCCCGGG
>JAISWA010000219.1 GCA_031271275.1 Clostridiales bacterium
CACTGATGGAAAGAGCGCAAGACAGATACGAAGCGGATATGTACGACGCCTTCTATGACGGCAAGGATGAAGGTCGGTTGGAAGGTCGCCGCGACCAGGCGCTGCAAATAGCAAGGGAACTAAAAAAATTGAATTTACCGATTGAAACGATATATAAAGGCACCGGTCTTCCGCCCGACGTAATAGAATCGCTTTAAGAGCCGGTCTAACATCTTCGCTTGTCGTCTTTTTTTACGAGATTTTCACCATACTTCGTCAGCTCATGATTTTCGCCTCCGGTGAAAACGACGCTTCGCGTCGCCGGTTTCTTCCGGTCATTGCTCACTTGCGTAATACAGCGATTACGCGGCGCTCGCGCTTCCTTGTCTGGCGAAAATCTCGCTTCAAAATCCAACAAGCGCAGATATTAGACAGGCTCTTACAGCGAATCAACCTCGGGGGCTGTCTCACAACAGCCCCGGTTCATCGTCCTGCGTTCGCAGATAACCCCGCCGCCCATTTTTTGTTTCAGCAGCGCGATGATTTTTCCTTCGTCAATTTCCCGGCAGGAAAAAATATCCGCGCCAATATAACGGTACTCCGGCCATGTGTGTACCACGATATGCGAAGCGGAAACAATGGCGAACCCCGTCACGCCTATGGGGCTGAACGTATGGAAGCCTTCCTTTAGAATCTCCGTCCCGATGCTGTCGGCGAGGGCGTGAATCAGCGAACGGATTACCTCCTCGCCGGTAAACATAAACGCCGGGCAGCGGGAGCAGTCAATAATTATATGCTGCCCTACCGTAATGGCAGCCGGTTGGTTTTTAACGATAAAATCAGCCAACGCCGCCACGTTTTCCATGCAGTCAAGATTCAGGTCGTCCATGATGTTTATTTGGAACCGTTCCCCGGCGGCGTGGATGAAACGCATGGCGGTCAGCGAGTCCATCACCCCGCCCGCGCCGAGCAGCGTCATATTTTTAATATCCGTGTTTTCGCCGGCAAGCTTTAAGCCTACGAGCAATTCTTTTATCGCCTGATAAACGGCGTCGCGGTTATTGATCGCACTCATCCCCTATATAGAAGTTACGTTTATCCATGAAACCCCTGCCCCGGCGCAGGGCAGCCGCAGCGCAAGCAGCGCGCCGCCGCCGGTTTGCCCGACCACCCGAAAGCCCATCGATTTAAGCAGCGCGAACGCCGTGCCTTCCCGGGGGTTTTCGCAGCGGCAGAAAATTTCGCCGCCCTTTAGCCCGCGCAATATTTCACCCATAAACGCGGCGGCTATTCCCCTGCCCTCCACCCGGCAGGAAACGCAGAACAAATCCAAAAAAGCGCCGCCTTCGCCGTGCCGGATAACCGCCGCGCCCACTATCCCGTGAAAGCCGAAAATATCCGTTAGCTCGCAGACGTAAGCGCTTTGGGAACCGGGCGCTTCCACCGTGGCGGGAAACATATTCGCCTTATTTTCGCCGCCATACGCCGTATTAATTTGCCTCGCGCGGCACGCCAGCTCATTGATGCGCGGGAAATCCCGCCCGGCGGCTTGCCGGACAGACAGCGCCATTTTACATTCCCGCAGAAATTCTTCCCGGCTTCCGGTAAACGCTTTTTCCGCTTTCAGCCGGTCCTCCCTTCGCCTCATCCATACGCGGCGCTCGCTTGAAACCTCCGGCAGCCCGCTTATCATTTCCGATAAAACGTCTATCTCCGAAACATCAAAGACCCGCGCGTCCGGCACATACCGGCTGACTTCGTAGCGCTCGAAGGGGTTGTCGTCCACAAAGGCAAGCGAATCCGTACCGATATTAAAATGGGCCGCCGCCTCAAGCAGCGCGGCGGGTTTGTGTAAATAAGGCGCGATTAGCGGGTTTATAAAATATTTCCCCAAGCCGTGGCGGTTGAGCGACCCTAACGCTTTTTCCCGGTCGCTTCTGCTTGCGATGCTTTGGAACACCCCCCGCGCGTCCGCCTCCAGTATAAGCTTGACGGCGGTTTGGTTGAGGGAGGGTTCGTTTTCGAATGACTCGCCCAAGGTCCCCTGCCACAGGGTATCGTCCAAATCCCAAACGATGCATTTAATCATGGGTCCACTCCATGGTGATATGCGTTGCCTCGAACCCGGCTTTGCGGTACAGCGCGCGCATGGGCGCGTTGCCCGCGTGTACTTTCCCCACCACCCGGCGGGCGCCCTTTTCGCGGCACCATTCCATCCCGAAGTCGAGCAGCGCTTCCGCTTCGCTTCCGCCCCGCGCGTTTTCCGCAATATAAAAACTGCGGAAATTCGCGTAGTTTTCTTGGGTCAGGAAATTGGTTTTCATATCCATCCAAAGCCAACCGGCGACCGCGGAACCTTTCTCGAGCACGAACATGCCGCCGGAGTCCTGCTCCATCGATTTACGCAGGCGTTTCTCGTGGTGCGCCAAATCGGTTATCGCCTCGCCCCCGAAAGAAATGACGCTTATTTCCCGTTCGTATTCCGCGAGGGCGGGGATGTCGGCGGAAACGGCACGGCGGATAATACTTTTTTCATGAACGCTCATCTTTAACCCTCCTGTCTTTTAACGTGAAGACGCTCCCCCCGCACTGCGCGCAGCCGGCTTCCTTCAACCGCTCTACGGTTTTGATTTCCTCGCCATGCCCCACGGAATATTTCGCGCGGCAGCTTTTGCATTCATAGACGCGGGTGCGGGGGTTGGTTTCGCCGGTATAAATAGGGGCGGCGAAAGCGCCTTCCAACAGCGGCAGCGTTTCGCCCGTGGTCGTAAGAACGTTCAAATCGCTGACGCCGCCGATAATCTGCGCGCCGTTGTACCGGTTGAACCCCTCGAGGATTCCCTCGATTATCAACCCGGATTCCCCGAGCATACGCTGAATGGCAAGCCTTGCGGCGGGGTCTTTGGGCGAGAAGGAAAGGTAAAAACGCAAATCGGATTCCTTTTTCAACGCTTTAACGCCGCGGCTTACGAACAGCGAAACCCCCGGGAGGGTATAGGGCGGGTCGGAGAACACCGAATCGAAGGAGCGCGCGAATTTTTCCGGCAGCGGCTGGCGGAAGTCGTGAAGGGCGGTTTCAACGGGGACGGAAAAGGGCGCGGACGCCTGCCGTATAAAATTTAAAATGCGCCCGTCTATATCGAGCACCGTAAGCGCGGCGGGGAAGGGCGTACCGCTATCGGGTTTTTCCGGCTTAACCGTCAGCGATTGTATGACAAGGCACGCCGCTATGCTCGTCATGTCGTCGTCGCCCGCGAACAGTACCTTCTTTCCGATTAACCCGCCGGAGCGCAGCATGAGCAGCGCGCGTTTAATTCCCGTTTCCGCCGTGCCCAGGCTTTGGTCAACCGTTACGTCAACCGGCGGGCGCGCTTGCAAAATTAATTCAAAGGCTTCTGTTTCCTTCGCGAACAGGGCAAGCGGAAGCGCCGGCGCGTCTAAAACTTTCAATAATTTTTCCGCGTCAAGGTTTTCATAACCCAGTACCCCGCGCACATATTCCCCGCCTTCCGGCGTGAGCCTGACGCCGCTGCCCGCGACCTCAAGCACGCCGCTTTTTTTGCATTCGTTTTTAA
Organism: Clostridiales bacterium; assembly: GCA_031271275.1. Classification (GTDB taxonomy): domain Bacteria; phylum Bacillota; class Clostridia; order Lachnospirales; family WQUN01; genus JAISWA01. The sequence goes on from JAISWA010000219.1 coordinate 3,555, forward strand.
TCGCCGAAGTCACCGGAATGGGGAGCCGCAGCAGCCGGGCGAGTTCCTTTACGGAAATCCCCTCCCGCAGATACGCGTGGGCTAAAAAAGAATCGATACGGCTTACGCCTTCGCTGAGCCGCACGTTTTGATGAATTTGACGGATGGTTTGCCTGGAAAGTGTCATGAGCGGATTATAGCGGGAAACCGCCCGGTTGTGAACACGCGCGGCACGCGCAATATTACTGAATGCCGTTTACAATATATTTCCCCGCGCTTCGCGGGATTTTATTTAAATATTAATATTGCATTGTATTCAGATAAATAAACCACTTTTATGGTACTGGCGAGCTATTGCAATTCTAATGTTCCCGTGCTATAATGCGCACAATTACTTAACTGAACTAAGTAATTAAAAAATCTCATTCAGAGGAGGCAATACCATGAACGGAAAATCGGTATGGCGGAAACTGGCGGCGTGTCTGCTCGCCGCACTATTTGTAATGGGGGGGGGGCAACTAATAGGCTGACTGTCTACGCGGACTCGGTAAACGTTGACGAATACGTGTATGCG
>JAISWA010000043.1 GCA_031271275.1 Clostridiales bacterium
TGTAACCATCGTCAGCTATGCTCGGAATTTTCGCTTCGCGAAAACGCGCTGCGCGCGCCCTTGTTCGTCGGGTTCCTTATTGTAAACGGTTCACTCCCTGCGTTTTCTGCGAAAACGCTACGTCCGTTCACCACAATGCATTGACGCTTCCGATGGTCAAAAATTAAGTTGATTCGCTATAACAGATTGCTTTACAAAGGAGCCGTCCCGTGGGCGTTAAAGAAACCATCCTCCCTTATTTAAGCGCGGAAATCGCGCGCCGTCTCGCAGACGCCGACGAAATTTTTCCGGCGCTGCGGGAAGTCCGGCTGCGGACGGACAAGCCGCTGCTGCTTAACGCCCGCGGCGCCGAGTACGCCGTGACGGAAACCGGCAGGCTTTTGAAAACCGGACGCGAAACCGTCCAACCTGTTTCGCCCCCGTTGTTTTGCCCTTCCCGTTCCGACATTTCCGAAACACTGGAGCGTCTCAGCCGCTACTCCCCTTACGCCTTCGAGGAAGAACTCCGCATGGGCTACATCACGCTGCCCGGCGGCCACCGCGCGGGAGTTGCCGGGCAGACGACCGTCGTAGCGGCGGATAACGGGCGCTCCGTGGGAATCATGAAGCACATCCATTCCATCAATATCCGCATCGCCCATCAGGTTATCGGCTGCGGCGACGCCGTGCTCCCGTTGATAACGGAAACCGAAGCCGTGCCGAGGCCCCTGTTCCACACCATGATTATTTCGCCGCCGGGCTGCGGCAAAACCACTTTGCTGCGGGATATTGTGCGCCAAATTTCATACGGTGGGCTGACGGTGGGCGTGGTGGACGAGCGTTCCGAAATCGCGGGCTGCCACCGGGGCGTGCCGCAAAACGACGTGGGCCCGCGCACCGACGTGCTCGACGGCTGCCCGAAGGCAGAGGGAATGGTCATGCTGCTGCGCTCGATGGCGCCGGACGTGATCGCCGTAGACGAACTGGGCGGCGAACGCGACGCCCGGGCGGTGGAGGACGTGCTCAGCGCGGGCGTCAAGCTGCTGTGCACCGCCCACGGAAACGGCATTGACGACGTAAAGCGCAACCCCGCGCTTAAAACGTTAACGGCGGACAAGCTTATCTTCGGGCGTTTTGTGGTACTCGACGCGCCGGGGCATGTGCGCGGGGTATACGACGGGGAAGGGGACCGCTATGCCGTTTAAAATATTCGGAGCGGCGCTTGCGGCTGCGGCTTGCGCCGCGCTTGGGTTTTATTTCGCGTGGCGGGAGAGTTTCCGGATACAGGACTTACGCGAGCTCAAAAAAGCGCTGCTCATACTCGCTTCGGAAATTGAATACGCGGCGGCGCCGCTTCCGGAAGCGATGGCAAACCTCGCGCCGCGGGTGGAAAAGCCCGTATCGCTCATTTTTTCTGACTTCTCGCGGAAACTTTCAAACAGCGGCGGCGAAACCGCGTACCGGATGTGGGAATCCGCCGTGGCGGAGCACAAAAGCAAGAGCTGCCTTGCGGACGAGGACATAGAAGCGCTTACAGCGTTCGGGAAGACGTTGGGCTATCTGGACAAGCGTATGCAGCTTAACGCGATCGCGTTTGCCAACCGCTACATAGACGACAAAACGGCGGAGCTGCAATTAAGCTGCGACCGCAACCGGCGGATGTACAGAAGCCTCGGGCTGATCGGCGGGGTGCTTGTGGCGGTGGTGCTGTGGTGAAGCGCCGTTACTCCGCCACTTTCATCACCGGCATGTCGCAGTTGTGCAAAATTTCCCGCGAAACAAAGAAGCATACCCCGGCGCACAGCGCTTCCCACCCGGATACGATGAGCAGCGCGGCGATTTCGCCCCCGCCGCCCCCGACGACGACTCCGACGGCAATGGCAGGAATGACGCCGGGCAGCATGAGCACTATCATTCCAAAAATATAAAGCATCAGCATGACCATGGGGCTGATGTCCGGCCCGGTGAAGCGCATGGTCATTAAATTGACGCCCAACACAAACAGCGTGAACAGGGCGTAGGTAATAATTCCGCAGAGTATCGCCGCCCAACCCGCGCCGATAATAACGCCCGCCGGCGTGAAAATAAAAACCGCTTCTATGACGGCTTTAACCGCGATTTCAAAATTGCTCCATACCACTTTGGCAAAGGGCGGCGCGGGAACCATATAAATGTAGTGGGTATATAACTCCTTCAGCCCGCGACCGGTTCCGGCCTTTAGCATCTGCACGTAGAGCATAAAACCGACGAACATCCAAAGGCTCGCGCGCTCCTTAAAAACCAACGCGGCTATGACGGAAACCGCCGTCAGTATCACCGTGGAAAGCCCGATTAAGCCAAAGCGGCTCTCCCGCAGCGTTTCCCGCAGGTGCTTGTATAAAAAAGTATTGGCTCCGCTCCCGTCTATGCCCGTCGCCGCGACCTTGATTTTACGCGCGGGGGCGTTTACCGCGTTGATGTTCCCTTCCTGCAGGGCGCGTTTTTTCTCAAAGGCGGTTTCCGTCGCCACCAACACGTCCTCGTAGTAATCCGCCTTTCCGAAGGCGATGTACAGGAGGGATACCGCCACGGTCACAAAGTTGAACCCGAGAAACAACAGCCCCGCCGCCATATCCCCCGAAACCACCGAGACGACGCTTTGGGCGCACCAACCGGCAAGGGGGACGGCGCTAAGCCATGGGGACCGGCACACGGAAGCGAGGGCGGCGGCAAAACCCCCGGATGCCGAGCCGAGCCCCGTGAGAAAAAGAATAATCAACGGCGCGTAAAATAGCCCGAGAATCAGTCTTACGATTTTTTTGCGTTTCCCGTTCCCGTTTGACCAGATATAAATAATCACCGAAAGCACCGACATGGTAAAAATACACACCATGTACGCCAACATCAGATACCAAACGCCGGCGTAGTTTATACCCCAGAGCGTTTTAAGCGTACTCGCCTGATACAAAATAAAAACGGCGGCGATAAAGGAAGATTTCATCAGCCGCGTAATGCCGTAAAACAAAATCGGCCTGGGGTTGACCGGCGAGACGAACAGCAGGTTCACGTCGGGCATGGTAAAAAAACTCCCGCCGGAAGCGAGGCTGCTGTTAACCGTGACAATCACAAAAAACGAGGTCAGCGCGAACAAAACGCCCGTGAGCCAATACAGCGGCTGTATGTCGTCCCCCGCGCCCGGGTTGTTATCTTGCAGGAAGGACGTGAACCCCACAAACCCGATAAGCAGGATTACAAAGGAATACAGCAC
>JAISWA010000059.1 GCA_031271275.1 Clostridiales bacterium
GCGGTGAAAGATTTGTCCTTCGCGTTGCCTTCCGGTTTTGACATGGCGAATATACGGCAGGAAATCACCGTGCCGGACAAGTTGGAAGCCCCGGTGCTTTCCGGCGACGTGGTGGGGCAGCTTTCCTGCTACGCGGGCGACGTACTGCTTGGGGCGTCGCCGCTCGTCGCCGCAGAAACTATGCTCACGCCCGCAGCGGAAACGCAGCCGGTAATGCAAATAAAAAACGCCGCTAACGCGGCGCACCCTGACGGGGATGTAATGAACCCGACTGAGCAAAGTACCGTTGAAAATATAACGCCTGCGGAACCCCTCAACACGACTTTAACGGACGGGATTAACCCGAACCAACCCGCAGCCGAGTACGATTTAACCAGTAATTATTATCTTACGTTGGTCGCCCCGCTTGTGATCACACTGACGGCATTGGTGGTTTCGTTAACCAAATTCATCCGCAGGCGCAGGCATGGGAAGTATCTTCAAATGCCGGGGTATTCACGGATAAGCGGGAATATCTATAAGTATAAATAACAGTATTAGTCGTCGTATTCCGCGTCGTATTCATTTATCGCGCCGGTTACCGCGTCAATTTCATACTCGTACTCCATTCTGCCGTTGTTAAAATCGACTTCGTACACCATCCGCCCGTCGTCCCTGTCAAGCTTAACGCGCATACGGGTGACTTCGGCTTCGGTGAACCCGGCGTCGGAAAGCGCGACAGACTTCGCCTTTTCTTCCCCGACGTAATCGCTTATTTCGTTGGGTACGGCTTGGGGGGTCGGCGTCGGCACGGCGGATTGCCCGCGCGGGCGGCGGTTTCTGACTTCACGGTCATATTGCAGAATACTCCCGTCCACGGCGTCAATTTCATATTCGTATTGGGTATTGTCCGCGTAAAAATCGACTTCGTAATCCGCCCACCCGTCGTCATAATCCAAATGCACGCGGATAAAAGCCGTTTGGTCTTCGGCTACTTCCGCGTGTTCAAGCGCGATGGCTTTTGCCCCGTCCTCTCCGATATATCCGTCATCCTGTACCGCGCCGCTTGGCGAGGCGAACACACTGCCGGATAACACGGTCAGCGAAAGCACTACCGTGGCGAAAAGGGTCGCGAGCCATTTACTCTTTCTGCCTGTGTCCATAATGGAATTAAGCCTCCTTTTCATGTTTTTACTCCCTCCATAAAAGTAAGTTGACAACATGGGGCTTCCGGTGTTTTTAGCCCCGATAAAGCCGATAATGGCTTCGCCGTACCGCCTGCGCCGTTCGGGCGTCCCCCCTGCCACTACCGTTTCGTCACATGCCGCCTCACAGTCTGCCCGTATGATTTTTGCCATCAGATACACTATCGGGTTAAACCAGTGCATGACGAGAACAAGCAGCACCAACACGTTCACCCACAAATCCCCCCGCAGGTAATGGATAAACTCATGCTTTAGCACGCACTCCAATTCGTCCTCGGGTATGTTTTGCTCCGGCAAAAGAATGGTGGGTTTTAAAAGCTTAATCAGCATAGGGCTTTCCACCAACGCGCAGGTCTTAACCGCGACCGGCTTCGTCCGCTTTGCCGCGGATGTTCGCGCCTCCCGCATAATCTGAGGAATGCAGGTTGCCTCCGCGTCCCTGCTCCATCTTTTGACGGCGGAAATAAACCGTTGGTACGAGCGCAGATGAAAAATTAAAACAGACGCCGCGACGGTGACCCATACCCCGAATAAAACAAAGCTATAAGGAACCGTCGGGCTTGGGGGAACCTGCGCACTTGGGAAAGTACGGGCTAAGGACTCCGCGCCCGGGGAAAAACGGTTCGCCGCAACGGAAGACGCCGAATGCGCCGTCTCGGGCATTCGCAGCGGTTCGAAAGGCAACGAAATACCCGGCTTAAACGGAATTAACAGGCCCATTAGTACGACAAGCCACATGCGGCGGCGGAACGCGGCGGAGACCCTGCCGCCAAACGCTTTATTCAGCGCAAGCGTCAACATAACGACGGCGGACATGATAAACGAGGTTTGCAGCAACGCGGTCATAAACGCGCTCATTCGGTATACGTCCTTTCATCGAGCCATTTTCGCAAATCGGCGATTTCTTTTTTGGATAACCGCTTCCCGTCATACAAGGCGTTGACCAAACTGAAAATAGAGTTGCCGTGAAGCTTGTCAAACAAACTGCCTGTTTCGGAGCGCAAGTATTCCTCCCGGGAAATACGGGGGGCATAGGTGCGTTCCTTCCCGACCTTTTCGCTGTCGAGGAACCCCTTTTCAATAAGCCGCACCAATAACGTTAATACGGTTTGCGGCTTCCATGTGTTACCCGGGTCCAGACCGGCGATGATTTGATTGGTGGACATAGGCGGCTCGTTACTCCAGAGAATCCGCATAAGCTCAAACTCCGCGTCGGGCAATCTTTTTATCGCGTTTATCCATATCATCTCCATTCGTTCTACGACTTGTCGTTTTTATTATTCTACATAAGTCGTTTTGAAATGTCAAGGGGCTATGAGATAGTGTACCAAAATACTTGCAAGCTATCATGAGCATATCGGCTACATCAAGTTTACTATGCCGACTGTGCCCTTCCCAGTTTACAGGACAGAAAAAAGCTTTAAAAAAACGAATGAATCATAAAAAATCAAAGCCAATTAAGCCGATTCAGAAGAAATCAAGCATAGACTTGTTTCAAAATCATGCGGAGCCCTCCATCCGATGCCGGAATGCGGTCTCACAAGATTATAAAAGGCTTCAATATAGCGGAAAATTTCGTTTTGAGCCTGTGAGCGGGTCGCGAAGTTATTAAGGTGGACACACTCACATT
>JAISWA010000071.1 GCA_031271275.1 Clostridiales bacterium
CCGGGCGGGCGCGCGTATGTGTATTTCATTTACGGCATGTATTATTGCTTCAATATCTCCGCGAACCGCCCGGGCGAGCCGGAAGGGGTATTGATACGCGCGCTTAAGCCGTTGGAAGGAGTGGAGATTATGAAACGGCGGTATCTCGCGTTTCAGCGGGGGAAAGCCGCGCCTGAAAAAGCCGCGCCGCCCCGGGAGGATGCGCTGTGCTCCGGCCCCGGAAAGCTGTGCCGCGCCATGGGAATCGACAAAAGCCATTACGGGCGGGATTTGACCGCCGCCTACGGTTTGCGCGTGGAACAGTCCCCGGACGGCGCGGTTGACGGGGGCCGGATTGTAACCGCGCCGCGCATCAATATCGACTACGCGGGCGAAGCGAAGGACTGGCTGTGGCGGTTTGTTTATATAAACAATGATTAGGCCCCGTACATCAGCGAGATATGTATGTCGTAGCCGCTGTCCGTCTGCACCATGTCAAAGCTTGTGTCGATACCCGAGCGCTTCACCGTTTCCAAGTTCTCGCGTATGGTGTTCGCCAAAATCCGGATGTCGCGTATGTAATGCTTGATTGCCGTCACCACCGGTTTTACGTTCGCCTGCTTGCGGAGCATGTCTTCCACCAACTCCTCCGTCTTGCGCACGGTCAGCCCAAGCTTTACGACCTTTTGCAAAACCTCCATTTGAGACTCGTCGTTGTCGAGCCGCAGCAGCGCGCGGGCGTGGCGCTCGGTCAGTTCGTTCTCCACGATGAACCTTTGCAGGGGCTTGGAAAGTTTTAAAATCCGCAGCTTGTTGGCGATGGTGGATTGGTTTTTACCGATGCGCTCCGCCAGCGCTTCCTGTGTGAAGCCGTAGTCGGTCATTAAATTTTGGAAGCCTTCCGCTTCCTCGAAAAAATGCAGGTTCTGACGCTGCAAATTTTCGATGATGGCGAGTATCGCGCTGTCTTGGTCGGAAATATTGACCACGATGGCGGGAATCGTCTGCGTGCCCGCGATTTTGCACGCCCGCAAGCGCCGCTCGCCCGCCACCAACTCGTAACTGCACCCGTTAATAAGCCGCACGCTGACGGGCTGCAACACGCCGTACTCCCGGATGGAATCCGCGAGTTCCTCCAACGCCCCGCGCTCGAAAAACCTTCGCGGCTGATACGGGTTCGGCCTGACCTTTTCCAACGGAAGATAAATAATTTCCCGGCTCGCTATGTGCTGTGACATTGCGCGTCCCTCCTTTAGCGGGTTTATGGACAAGTTGTATTTCCCGCAGTATAGCACCCTTTTTTTCAGGGCAATGAAACAGGGCAATATTGCCAATTGTTTTTTTCCGCCAAACAACGCGAAAAAGCCCTGTCGATTAACAGGGCTTTTGCTTGCGTTTTAAAAATTTGTTTTGTGTGCCGTCGAGGCGGGTTGGGAATTAGAAGAATTTGATGGGTATAATTTACCTTTGCACCCTGCCGCTGCCGTCGCCTTCGGCAAGCTTCTTCACTTCCGCGACGCTCACCTGGTTGAAGTCGCCCTCGATACTGTGCTTTAGCGCGCTTGCCGCCACCGCGAACTCAAGCGCTTCCTGGGCGGGCAGGTTGGAAAGCGTGGCGTAAATCAGCCCCGCGCCGAAGCTGTCGCCGCCGCCCACGCGGTCCACGATATGTACGGCGTATTTCTTCGAGAAATAATATTCGCCGTTCTCGTAAAGCATTGCCGCCCAATTGTTGTCGTTGGCGGAAAGGGATTCCCGCAGGGTAATGGCGACCTTTTTAAATTTAAAGCGACCGGCGAGCTGCTTCGCCACGCTCTTATAGCCCTCGTGGCTTATCTTGCCGCCGGTGATATCCGTATCTTCGGCTTTAATGCCGAACACGTCGCCCGCGTCCTCCTCGTTGGCAATGCATACGTCGATGTATTCCATCAGCCCCGCCATGACCTGCCCGGCTTTTTCCCGGCTCCATAAGTTTTTGCGGTAATTCAAATCGCAGCTTACGGTAAGCCCGGCGGCTTTGGCGGCGATACACGCCTGTTTGCAAATTTCCGCCACGTTGTCGCCAAGCGCCGGGGTTATTCCGGTGAAATGGAACCAGTCCGCCCCGGCGAAAATCTTTCCCCAGTCAAAATCGGCGGCGGAAGCCGTCGCAATCGCGGAAGCCGCCCTGTCGTAAATGACTTTCGAAGGCCGTTGGCTCGCGCCTTTTTCCAAAAAATAAATGCCCACCCGGTCGCCGCCGCGGGCTATGTTGGAAGTGTCCACCCCGTACCGGCGCAGGGCGTTGACCGCCGCCTGCCCGATATCGTGCTTGGGGAGCCGCGTCACGAAGGCGGCGTCCATCCCGTAATTGGAAACGGAAACCGCCACGTTTGCCTCCCCTCCTCCGTATGTCGCGCCGAAGGCCTCCGCCTGTACGAAGCGGTAATACCCTTCCGGCGCAAGCCTGAGCATGATTTCTCCGAAGGTTATAACCTTTGCCATAAAAATCAACCCTTCCAAAATTATTTTTTCTGCACAATATGAACCGCGAACCCGCCGAATTCCTTTTCCAAGTAAACGGCGGAAATTTTCCCTTTCGCGTCGGTTTTCGCGGTGGAATCGTTAAAGCCGAAGCCCTTTGCCTTCAAATACGCCATGGCGCGGGGTACGGAATTGACCCTGATACCGATATGCCCGTGCTTACCCAGATACGGTTCCTTCATCACTTCCACCCCGCTGCCCGCGAACACGGAGGAATTGCCGTTCTTCACCTCGAATCCGAACGCCGCCGCGAAAAGTTCCGCCATGCCAAGCGCTTCCTGTTCGCTGGCGGAATTGATGCCCACATAGGCAAGCTCGAAACCCTGCACCGTGCGGACGGCTTCCTTACACAGCCGCGTGATGCCGTCGAAATCCCCCGCGTTTAACAAATCCGCCGAAACCATCCAGGAGCCGCCGCAGGCGATAATTTTTTCAAACGCCAGGTATTTATTGATGTTCCCCGCGTTAACGCCGCCCGTGGGAATAAACCTCATCCCGGTGTAGGGCGCGGCGATCGCCTTGATATAATCTATCCCGCCCGCCTGCTCCGCCGGGAAAAATTTGACCACCTCAAGGCCGAATTCCATCGCCGCCTCGATATCGGAAGGGTTGGCGCAGCCAGGGGTGATGGGGATATTTTTCTGCAGGCAGTATGCCACAATTTTCGGGTTAAAACCCGGGCTTACGATAAACTTCGCCCCCGCGTCAATCGCGCGGTCCACCTGGGCGGCGGTTGTCACCGTACCCGCGCCGAGCAAGACTTCTGGGACATCCTTCGCTATCCGGCGGATGCTTTCCTCGCCCTGCGCCGTGCGGAATGTGACCTCCGCGCAGGGTATCCCCCCGGCGGACAGCGCTTTCGCCAACGGAACCGCCTTCCCCTCGTCCTGAATCGCGATAACGGGAACGATGCCGATTTCTGAAATACGTTCCAATACTTCGTGCATACTACCATCCTTTCGGGTATGTTGATTTTATAGCTATTCAAAATACGAATTGCGTCCGCCGTCATTATACAAATCGCGTCCACTGTCATTATACGAACCGCGTCCGCTGTCATTACGCGAATCGCGTCCGCTGTCATTCTGAGCCGCAGGCGAAGAATCTATCAAATGTAAAAGCGGAAGATTCTTCGCTTCGCTCAGAATGACAAGGGCTGCGCCCAGAATGACAAGGACTGCCTCAGAATGACAAGGGCTGCGCTCACAGAATGACAGATTTAAAGCGCGTTCCTACTAACGGAAACAGCCCTCTTTATGGTCACTTGGGCTGCTTCCGCTGTGGGAACACGCCCTAAATTTGATTGGCTATACCATCGTTTCGCGCATTGGCGTAAAGAAATCTACCAAAATTCCCTTTTCAACGCAAACGCAACCGTGGGGGACACCGTTTTGTTTCAAGAGCGTGTCGCCGCGCCGCACGGTTTTTGTCTCGCCGTCAATAGTAAACTCAAACGCGCCTTCCGCCACGTAGGTAATCTGCGTATGCGGGTGGCTGTGGACGGAACCGGTTGCGCCGGTTTCAAAGGCGTGTTCCGCGCACATCAGCTCGTCGCAGTACGCCAACACCTTTCGCGTTACGCCCTCCGAAGTCTGCCGCCCGTCTACTTCCGAGTTAAAAACCCAACGTTGGTTCTTTTCCGTAAATGCCATAAATCTTCTCCTTTACAGCGTTACGCCATTTTTAAAAATCGCTATATCCCGTAACCCGTTCTGCTCCGCCGCCGTCAAAATTTCCCCGGAGGCTACGCCCCGCACGTATTCGTACAGCTCGTCCCCCAACGCGGCGGCGTCCGTCCCGGTTATCATTTTACCGGCGTCAAAGTCTATCCAGTTCTTCTTTTTTTCCGCCAGTGGCGTGTTGCTTGAAATTTTCACCGTAGGAACGGGCGAGCCAAAGGGCGTTCCCCTTCCGGTGGTGAACAAAATAACCTGCGCGCCGCTGACGGCAAGCGCGGTGGACGCCACCAGGTCGTTCCCCGGGGCGTTAAGCAGGTTAAGCCCCTTCACCGTTACCGGCTCGCCGTAAGATAGCACGTCCGTAACCGTTGCGCTACCCGCCTTTTGCGTGCAGCCCAAAGATTTGTCCTCCAGGGTGGTAATGCCCCCCGCTTTGTTGCCCGGCGAAGGGTTTTCGTACACCGGCTGATTATTTTGGATGAAATATTCCTTAAA